>NZ_JBSFBZ010000041.1:0-70881 GCF_053593195.1 Saccharopolyspora sp. NPDC002376 | reverse complement strand
AACTGGATCGTGGGCTACTCGATCTCCGATCGCATGAGGTCCTCACTCGCGGTCGCGGCGTTGCGCAACGCTATCGCGCTCCGCGACCCGCGCGGTGTGATCGTTCATTCCGACAGGGGTAGCCAGTTCCGGTCGAAGAAGTTCCGGCGACTGCTGCGCCGCCACCAGCTGGCCGGGTCGATGGGTAGGGTCGGCGCATGTGGGGACAATGCCGCGATGGAATCGTTCTTTTCCTTGCTGCAAAAGAATGTTCTCGACACCAGGCGTGGCGCACCCGCGAGGAACTGCGGCTGGCGATCGTGTCCTGGATCGAGACGAAATATCACCGCAAACGTCGACAACGACGCCTGGGCAAACTCACCCCGGTCGAGTTTGAGACCATCTATACCGCCGCACACGCGGCCTGAACCACTCAAGCCCAAGTGACAACCGAACCCTGGGCAGCCCCCCAGCCTTGCGCACATCGTCCGCGACGACGTCACGACCAGTGTTCCCAATCGTGTTTTCGACGAGTCATCGCTTCGGCCGCATGCTGCGCCAGAAGGCCATGCGGTCGAGGAGGCCGTCGCGTAGGACGAGCGTGTGGAACAGCACCGCGCACATGTGGGCTGTGAAGGCGAAGAAGAGCAGGTAGGCCAGGACGGTGTGGGTTTCCCGGAGCGTTGAGTACAGGGATGTGCTGGGCGGGAGGATGGCGGGCAGGTGGAGCGATCCGTAGAGCACGACAGGGGTTCCGGCGGCCGAGGTCATGGCCCAGCCGATGAGTGGCTGGGCGAACAGCAGGGCGTAGAGCAGGTACTCCGACCCCGTGGCCACGACCCGCTCAGCGGGCGACATGGTGGCTGAATGTGCCGGCGGTCGGCGCAGTAGCCGGTTGACGAACCGGACTACGACCAGAACGAGGATCGCGATTCCCAGTGGCCGGTGGAGGAACAGCAGCGCATGGTAGGCACTCGGGGAGGCCACCATGGCGACCCCGATGAACAGCATGGCGATCACCATGACCGCCATCAACCAATGCAGCACTCGGGACAAGACCGTGTAGCGGGCGGAGTTGTGGGGCGAGTTTTTGTTCACTGTTGCACCTTTGAAACGTCGACCGCGCTGGGCTGCTTGGGTTCGCTGGATCTGCGTGTGAAGGACTGGGAGTAGACCGCCGAGCGCGCGCTGAGCAGTGGATCGTCGGATGCCGAGATCCCGTCCGGTAGCACGAGGGGGTCGAAGTTGACGTCCCGGGCGTTTCCGGCTCCCTCGGTCTGCACCGAGTCGATCGTCAGCGTCCCCGCATTGATCTTCTGGCGGCTCTCGGGCCAGGGCATGGTGGGGTCGTCCGTCGGATCATCGGGTTCCCCGACGGTAAGCACTAGGCTCCACTGCAGCGGATGGGCCGAAAGCTGGACGATGAGCGAGTCGAACAGGTAGTTCTCGTCGGCGGGTTTCGTCGTGTTTCCGGGGCGGGCCGGCTGCGCGGGCACCAGGGACCAGCGCACTGGGACGGTCACGCCCGTCTCGTCGGTGGCGAGGAAGGCGTTCAGGCTGTTGAAGGTGCTGTCGTCAAACCCGGATGTCGGCGGGTGCGCCTTGATGATCTTCTGCGCCCTGGCGGTTTCGGGATGCTTGGCGAGGAATTCGGCCATCTTCTGCGGATCCGGCTGGCCCGTGCCCGGAACCGGTTTGGACGCGAGGAGCCGGTCGTAGAAGCCCTGCACGGTGTTGTCGGGGAAAACCGGGATGTTGATCAGGGCGGTGCGCCACTGCTCCCCGTTCGACAGCGCGAAGACCAGTCCGAGACCCCGGATGGTGTCGTTGGCGTCGGTCGCCTGCGGTTTGCCGCCGGACAGTGAGAATCTGCCAACAACCGGGGTGCGGCCTGGGTGGAAGACCGACGCCTTGGATACCGAGGTTCCGGACCCGTTGCTCGTGAAGTGTCCCGATACGCACACACCTTTGGCGTGGTTGCGACGGAATCCGGCATGCTTGCCGTTCACCTCCTCGAAGCGATCCGCGATGCGCACCGGTGTCAACTTCTCGGAACTGAACCAGCCGCCCGCGTAGAGGAACCCGCCGACGCTCGTGACGCCAACACCACCTACGGCAACGAGCCCGAGCAAAGTGCTCCGGCGACTGACCATGGGACAGCCGGGCGAAAGGGGCGGGTTGGTGTCTTCGTCCATTTCCTTCTCCATATCAGGACTGCGATCACGAAGCCGGGAGCTTCGTTCCCCTGCAAGTGAGACCTACGTGCGAAGAACCCGACACGTTCAACCATCGAGGAGTGCTCTCGGTCACAGAGCTCGGGCTTCCTCGATCCGGCGCGGTCGAAGAGTTCGCGCACTCAGATCCGTGCCCGTCGCGACGAGTGGATCAAGCTGGGTGTTCTCACCGAGCTCAAAAAGATCGTGCTGGAGTCCTATGACCGCATCGTCAGCCTGTTGCTGGACGACATTGCTGTGGACGGGTGCATCACCAAAGCCCCCGGTGGTGGCGAGGTCGCCGGTCGACCGACGCAAGCAGGGCATGAAACGCTCACAGATGGGTCGAGGGCTACAGCATCCCCCTGGCGCGCGAGCCGGCCAGCACCCATAAAGATCACCAATCCGCGCGGACTCCAAGTCCGGAACGTCGCCGCGCTGCCGCTCGGGGCCGCAGGCCTGCTGAACCCGATGATCGCGGGGGCGGCGATGGCGCTGTCGAGCTGCTTGGTCGTGTCCAACAGCCTCCGGCTCACCCGCTTCCGCGGCACGACCGCCCGGGAGCGCTCGCCGAGTCCTGATTCAGCCGCGCAGCTCGCGCAGCAGCACGCGCGGCCGCCCATCGACCGGATCGGCGATCACACTGCCGTCCACTTCGAACACATCACGGAAGACAGCCGGGGTCAGCACCTCGGCGGGCGGCCCCGCCGCGGCGATCGCACCGGCTTTCAGAGCGACGATCGTCGTAGCGTGCCGGGCCGCGAGGTCCAGAGTGTGCAGCGCGGCCACGACCGTGACGCCCAGCGACGAAACCAGACTCAGCGCGGAGATCTGGTGCGCCGGGTCGAGGTGGTTGGTCGGCTCGTCCAGCACAAGCACCTCCGGTTGCTGGGCCAGGGCCCTGGCCAGCAGCACGCGCTGCCGGACAATGTGGACAGTGGTCGGTCTGCGAAAACCGTGGCGCCAGCGCGTTCCAGCGCGTCCGCCACGACCGCCTCGTCGGCGGCGGTGAGCCGGTCGAACGCGCCGAGGTGCGGGTACCGGCCTAGCCGGACCGCTTCGCGCGCGGTGAAGTCGTAGCCACCGGCCTGGTCCTGGCCGAGCACCCCGACCCGGCGCGCGACGTCGCGGTGCCGGGCCGTCCACACGTCCTCGTCCCCGAGCAGCACGGCTCCCGCGCGGGGCCGCAGAGCGCGATAGACGGTCTTGAGCAAAGTGGACTTCCCGCTGCCGTTCGGGCCGACCACGGCCACGAACTCGCCCTGCGCGATCGTCAGCGTCACGTCGTGGACCGCCGGCACTTCGGTGTAGCCGGCGGAAACGCCGTCGAAGACCAGTTTCACGACAGTCCCACCGTTCCCGCCGCGCTGCGGCGCAGGGTCACCAGGAACAGCGGGACGCCGATGGCTGCGGTGAGGATGCCGATCGGCAGCTCGGTCGGGGCCAGCACCAGCCGGGCGGCGGTGTCGGCCCAGACGATCACGAGCGCACCGAGCAGCGCGGTGACCGGCAGCGCGCGGCGGTGGTCGGCGCCGACGAGCAGCCGGGCCAGGTTGGGCACGATCAGCCCGATGAACCCGATGCTGCCGGACACGGCGACGACGGTCCCGGTCAGCAACGCGACGATGACGAGCAGCACGGCGCGGGCGCGGGCGGCGTCGAGCCCGAGCGCGGCGGCACCGTCGTCGCCGAGCACCAGCAGGTTCAGCCGGCCGGCGCCCGCCGCCGAAACGACCACCAGGACGAGCACGACGCCCGTGCAGGTCAGGGCCAGGGGCCACTGGGCGCCCGCGAGGCTGCCGAGGATCCAGAACAGGATTTGTTGCTGCGCGTCGACGTCCCTGGTGCGCAGTAGCAGGAACGAGACGACCCCGGCCAGCAGCTGGCCGACCGCGATGCCGGTCATCACCATCCGGCCGGCCTGGATCCGGCCGGCGGTGCGCGAAAACCCGAACACGACCAGCGCGGTGACCACCGCGCCGCCGAACGCGGCCAGTGGCAGGGTGAGCAGCCCGGCGACACCGGCGCCAAGCGTGGTCAGCACAAGCACGGCGCCGACGCCCGCCCCCGAGGTGAGCCCGAGGGTGAAGGGCTCCCCCAGGGGGTTGCGGACCATGGCCTGGGTCAGCAACCCCGCCACAGCGAGCCCGGCGCCAACGAAGACACCCTGCAGAACCCGCGGCACGCGCAGGTCCCACACGATGAAGTCGAACGGCCCGGCCGCGCCGCCGCGCCCGGCGAGGTGGGCACCCACGATGGACGTCACCTCGCCGGGCGAGATCGACACCGGCCCGAGGCCCACGGCCACCAGGGCGGAGACCACCAGCGCGGCCGCGAGCACTACCAGGACCACCGCGATCGGGCTCCCGCCGAGCAAGCCACTGCCCCGGGACCGCTCACGAAGCACTGTCACTTGTGGAGCCCTTCCGCGATCTTCGCGACGGCGTCGCCGTTGAGCACGCTCGGCGAGAGCAGGATGCTCTGCGGCACCACGGCGAAGCGGTTCTCCTTCACCGCTGTCGTCCCGGCGAGCACCGGGCTGCTGCGGATCGAGTTCAGCAGGTCGTCGTCGCTGCCCTGCGAGAACCCGGAGATCACGACGATCGCCTGCGGGTCGCGCTGGACGACCTCTTCGGCGCTGAGGCTGGCGAAGTCCTGCATGGCGTCTTCGGCGATGTTCTTGCCACCGGCCAGGGTGATGACGCCGTTGGCCAGGCCGGTGCCGCCTTGGACCCTCACCGGCTGTCCGGCGGCGGGCGGCGTGGACAGGGCGAGTACTCGCACCGGCGTCACCCCGGTGTTCTTGGCCTTGTCGATCGACGCGGTGATCTGGGCGACCAGCTCGGCACCGCGCTGCTCGACCCCGAAGACCTTTGCGGCCTGCTGGATGAACGTAGTCGTCGCGGACAGGTCCTTGACCGCGGCGCCTTCGGCGGTGTCGCACGCGACCAGCGACTTCGCTCCTGCCTTGGCCAACTGGTCGACGGTCGGGGTGCCGTCGAACCCGCCGAAGCTGTAGCTGGAGATGCCGACCACGAGGTCGGGCTTGGCCGCGATCACCGCCTCGGCGTTGCCCTGGCCCGGGTCGAGCACCGGGATCTTCGCCAGCGTTGCCGCTTCGTTCCCGGTGAAGGCCTTGAAGAAGTCCGGCGCGGCGGTGCCGACGATCCGGTCGGCGACGCCCAGGCGTTCGAGGATCGCGGCGGCGCTACCGTCCATCGTGACAACCCGCTGCGGCGGCGACGACAGCTGCGGGGGTTCGGGGCAGGCCGGGGCCTGCGGGGGCCCGCCCATGTCCATGGAACTGGGTGGGGCCGACGAAGGCGCTGCGGCGGGAGGGGTCGGGTCGGCACTGCCGCAGGCCGACAGTCCGAAAAGGACGGCCATGGCGGCGGCCGTCCGGCGCAGTGCTCTCACCGGGTTCTCCTCGAACGGTTGTAGACGAATCTAGGATCAGTGGTCGCACGGACGGGTGACTTGGTTCCCCGCGATCTCCGAAAGGGCCGGTGAATCACCTCACAGGGGCAGATCCGGAACTCACACGATCGAGTGGCCGACTTCTGGGTTCGAGCCCGGGTTTCCGGGCCGCGCTGGGAGGACTTCCGTCATGTCGTCACGCTCGCACCCGCCCGACGGGGACTGCTGACCGCTGGTCGCGGTCGCCGGGCTCGTGTCCTTCGTCGCCATGCTCGACATGAACATCGTCAACGTCGGGCTGGCCGACATCTCGCGTGCCTTCGGGATCTCGCCGGGTGCTGCGCAGTGGGCGGCGCTCGGCTACCAGCTGCCGGTGGTCGCCCTGCTGATCCCAGCCGGGCGCTGGCTCGACCAGGTCGGGCTGCGCCCCGCTCTGACCGGCGACCGGCGACCCCACATCGGGCCGAAAGCGTGGCGCGGGCGGCGATCCAGGAGCGGCGCGCCATTCCTCGTCGATGCGCTCCAGCCACTGTCGTGAGTCCAGGCATTCGGCGAAACCGGCCGCCAGGTCGTCGCGCTCCAGTGAGCTAGCGACGGGAAGGACCACGTCGACATGCCGGGCGGTCGGCGCCCAGTGAATCTCATGCACGACAAAAGTGTCCAACTTGGACAGTGCCAGCCGAAGCCGCTGTAGGTACTGGTAGTGGTGGGACGGTTGCCGCCCGCCCAGTAGGCGAGCCTCGTCCGCGGGAGCCGTGCGCCGACGATCCCGACGCCGTAGTCGCCCATCGATCCGAAGCCGTGGGAGAAACCGCCGCCGGGCAGGCCGATTTACCCGAGGAAGGCCGCGAGTGCGAGTCCGGCGAAGACGGCTTGCTCGCCACGCTCACCGCGCTGCAGGGAGTACACGACGTTGATGAGCGTGCGGGCGCCCGCCACCCGATGCGCGAGTTCACGGATGACCCGCGCGGGCGTCCGGCTGATTCCCGAGGCCCACTCAGGGGTTTGGGTACCCGGTCCGTTTCGCCGAGCACACAGCGGTGGACCTCATCGACCCTGACGGTATGGGTGGCGAAGGCGTCATCGACAAGGCCGTCGACGACGAGGATGTGGATCCGAGTGGAGCGGGCCGCCGCCCTGGCGAGGTCGCACCCGACGTGGCGCGCGTGGCCGCCGGGCACCACCCAGGTGTACGAGCGCCGCAGGCCGCCGAAGCTGACGAGCAGGTCGGCGTGCCGGGTGACATCGGCCCAGGAGACGGGTTTGTACCGCAGGTCGAGGGTGGCCCGCTGACCGATGAGGTGCGGGAGCAGCACCATGCTCGCGCCGAGGCTGGATTGTCTCACCACGCACCTTGCTCGCCTGGCATCGGCGCCTGGTGCCGCTCGCGCAGGACCATCCAGGTCTGCGTCAGCGAATACCGGACTCCAGCATCCGCTCGATCACCCCCGCAACCCGGGCCAAAGTCCACATCTCGGTGGCAAACCCGTTGGCACGTGGACCTTTGACCAACCCAGACTCGTCCTCCGCCAGCTGCTCATCGGACAGCCTGGGCATCCGCCCCGGGTGCCGCGCGATGGCCCGCCGACGCGCCGCCGGCGGCTGGCTCCGCCGATAGGGCCGGAGCATCCCGTGCGGGAACCGGATTTCGATTCTGCGGGCGCCTCTCCTCGATGGAACCGCGGGGCCACTGGGTCTGTCCTGATGTCTAAAAGCTATCCGAACCTTTCACCGGGTACCGCTATGACCGGTCGGACGGACATCACCGGCGCTGGTTCGGTGTCTCGACGAGGGCTCTGTGACCGAGGTCTCTTACTACGGTGAATCCTGGACCCGGCGCCCGTGCCTCTACTTGGTAGCTCCGATACGCGGAGCGGAACTACGAATCCGGGAAGGAATCATGATGTGCGATGCGACGTTGGCCAGCCCGGCCGAGGTGTGCCGGGTTGCGCCCCGCGCGACCATCGGCGGCGCGGTGGATCCGATCTCGTTGTCTCCGGTTGACGAAGTGCGGATCACCATTCTGATGGACAACAGCTTCGACGCTTTGCTGCCTGGCACCTCGGTGGTCCAGCGGGCGGGTGCGACGGCTGGGCCGGTTCCGGTCCCGGGCTTCGAGGACGAGACCAGCCCGATCGGACTCCGGGCGGAGCACGGCTTCTCCGCACTGGTGACGGTGAGTAGGCAGGGGCACGAGTCGACCGTGCTGTTCGACGCCGGGATCTCACCGGACGGCGTCGTGACCAACGCGGACCGGCTTGGTGTCGATCTCGGGGACATCCAGGCCGTGGTGCTCAGCCACGGCCATCACGATCACACCGGCGGGCTGCTGGGTGTGCTCGAGCGCCGCCGCGGGGACCTGCCCGTGGTACTGCATCCTGAGGCATGGACGCCCCGGCGCCTGCAGGCCGGGCCGGCCGTGGTGGACCTTCCCCGGCTTAGCCGGCGGGCGCTGCAGCGGGAAGGCGTCGGCATCGTCGAGCGCCGCCGGCCCTCATTGCTGGTCGAGGACATGATCCTGGTGACCGGCGAGGTGGATCGCACGACCGAGTACGAGCGCGGGATGCCGGCACCGCACCAACGGTGGACCGGTACCGGCTGGGATCACGATCCGCTGGTCGTCGACGACCAGGCGCTGGTCGTGCACCTCCGCGGTCGAGGGCTGGTCGTGCTGACCGGCTGCGGTCACGCCGGTGCGGTCAACATCCTCCGGCACGCCCGTCGGCTGACCGCGGTCGACAAGGTGCACGCCCTCGTCGGTGGGCTGCACCTCAGCGGCGAGGCGTTCGAGCGGATCATCTCCCCGACCGTGGCCGCTCTCGTGCAACTGCAGCCGGATGTGCTGGTGACCGGCCACTGCACCGGATGGCGGGCCCAACACGCGCTCGCGCACGCGCTGCCGGATGCGTGGGTCCCCAGCAGCAGTGGCAGCACCTGCTTGCTCCGTGCCGGCTGAAGCCGCACGAACCGCAACCGCAACCGCACGGGCTATCATCGCCGAGTGTCCACCGCCCGGTCCCGTCCTTCGGCCTTGTCCGCGCTGCCGTACGACGTGGTGGAGGACGCACGCCGGGGAGATTCTGCCGCCCTGGCGAGGGTGATCGCCTGCGCGGAACCGGAAATCCGGCGGATGGCCCGGAGCCGATGCCGATCCCGTGAGGATGCCGAGGACGCCGCACAGGAAGCACTAATCATCCTCTACCGGCGACTGGGCGCGTTGCGCACCGTGGCGGCGCTGAGCTCATGGCTGGTGCGCATCGTCGCCCGGGAATGCTGGAGGCTGGCCCGCCGCTCCTTGAGCCGGGTCCCGGCCGGACTTCGCCCTGCCGGGACCCGCTCATCGGAGGACGCCTGGTTCGCGCAGACCGGAGACCCGGACCTGGCGGCGGCGTTGTCCCGGTTGGCGGTGCAGGACCGTGAGGTACTGCTGCTGCGCGATGTGCTCGACTGGTCCGGCGATGACACCGCAGCTGAACTCGGATTGACCAGTGCTGCCATGAAATCCCGGCTGCACCGGGCGCGGAGCCGCCTACGTCGCGCACTGACCGGACGACCCGGCAACTGAAACAAGCCCTGATTCCTGGGCCCTGCGAGTGAAGGCTCAGGAGGTGTATTGGACTCCGTGGTCGGAGTGAATGATGGCTCCGGCGTTCGGGTTTCGGTTGTGGATGGCCATGCCGAGTGCGTTGGTAACCAGGGTCGAGGTTTGGCTGCTGTCGATGGACCAGCCGACGACACGACGCGAGTAGGTGTCCAGGACGACCGCGCAGTAGACCTTGCCTTCACAGGTGGGGCGCTCGGTGATGTCAGTGACCCACAGCTGGTTCGGGGCACCTCGGGCGAAGTTCCGGTCGACGAGATCGGCAGCGGTGGGCGTTTCAGGTTTGGGATGCCACCGCTTGTTTCCGGGCTCTCCCCCGGCGTGATCCTCAACGACGACCCCACCGCCCACCTGTCGGACCTCAAGTCCGCCCCGCCGGTCGAGTCCGAGGTCGATCGCTGCGTGGAGTGCGGGTTCTGCGAGCCGGTCTGCCCGAGCCGCGACCTCACGCTCACCCCGCGCCAACGGATCGTGCTGCGCCGCGAGATGGAACGAGCCCGCGCCGCCAGCGACCACGACCTCGTCGCAGAGCTGGAGTCCGACTACCGCTATGACGGCGTCGACACATGCGCCGTCGACAGCATGTGCGGCACCGGCTGCCCGGTCCTGATCAACACCGGGGATCTGGTGCGGCGGCTGCGCGCTGAGCGCCCGCAGGGCGCCGCGGCCAGAGCCTGGACAGTCGCCGCGAAGCACTGGGGCGGCACGACAAAGGCTGCTGGCACCGCGCTGTCGGTGGCGAAGGCAGTGCCCGGGGCGGCAGCGGTCACCGCCGCGGCGCGGAAAGTGATCGATCCCGAGCAGGTGCCGCTATGGTCGGCCGACCTGCCCGGCGGCGGCGGGCCCCGGAAACCGTCCGGCACGGTCACCCGGAACTCCGACCTGGTCCTGTTCTCCTCCTGCACCGGCACCATGTTCGGCTCCGACCGCGACGGGGCCGCGGACGCGTTCGTCCGGCTCTGCCACCGCACCGGCGTGCGGGTCGCGGTGCCCGACGGGCTGCCGTCGCTGTGCTGCGGGACGCCGTGGAAGTCCAAAGGCCTGCGCGAGGGCGCCACAGTGATGGCGGAGAAGGTGGTGCCCGCACTGTGGGACGCGACCGGCGGCGGCCGGCTTCCGGTGGTGACCGACGCGTCGTCGTGCACCGAAGGCTTGCAGGTCATGGTCGAGGGCGGGCCCGCGGAATACCGCTCGCTGCAGATCGAGGACGCTGTCGGGTACACCGCCGAGCGCCTGTTGCCGAAGCTGACCGTGCGCGAGCCGCTAGGCCGGATCGTGCTGCACCCGACCTGCTCTGCGACCCAACTCGGGCTGACCGGACCGCTGCGCGCAGTGGCGGGTGCGGTGGCGGCCGAGGTCGTCGTACCGGACAGCTGGGGCTGCTGCGCATTCGCCGGGGACCGGGGGCTGCTGCACCCGGAGCTGACCGCGTCCGCCACCGCTTCTCAGGCCAAGGAAGTCGTCAGCATCGAGGCCGAAGCGCACGCGTCCTGCAACCGGACCTGCGAGCTGGGCATGACCCGGGCGACTAACCGCTCCTACGAGCACGTACTTCGGATCCTGGAACGTCTTACCCGACAGCACCCACGTCCGACGGGGCAGTCCGAGACATGCTGACCAAGGGAGTCCGACGCGCACGGGTACGGCGTCCTCTGGCTCGTCCAGCGCACGAGCAAGACCAATAGCTGAAGCTGATCCGATCAAAGCACCGGCGATCATGCCGAAGGCCGATGAGTTCCGCGTTGCAGAGGGTGGTGACCGAGCATCAGGCCGGATTCGGCAATTCCATCGAGAATCCGGTACTCGACCTAGGTGGGCACTCCCCCGGCATTGGGCACCCTTCGCCGATGGTTCTCGTGTCGTGACGGCCCGGGGGTTGCCTCGGCGATCCACGGGCCTTCGATGGACGGGTCGAAGATCCCGTCCTCCAGCCAGGAGTAGCGATCCTCCAGCACCGCTCGGGCCAGGGCGCGATCGTGGGTGTCGGTGTTGTGCCACAGATTCCGGAACAACCGCTCGACGCGACACCGGGCGTGTCGGCAGAAGCTGTCTGCCAGCTCCACCGCCGAGTCGTCCTGACCGGAAGACCGCGCGTACACGCAGGCGGCGCTCATCGCGTACAGCTCGGCGCCGATGTCCACGATCCGTCCCAGGAAAAGCTGCCGGTGCTCCAGGTTCGCCTGCCAGCGCGACATCCCGTAGAAGGTGTGGCGGGCGATCCGGCGACTGGCGCGCTCGACGAACCGCAAGTGCCCGGCCAGCTGCCCGTACTCGGCGAAGCCGGACGGCAGTTGCCCCTTGCCGACCACCAACGACGGCAGCCACCGGGCGTAGAAGCCGCCGGCGCGGACGGCGGCTCGCGTCTTGCGCGGCAGGTCCGCCTTAGAGTCGATAAGGTCGCCGACGACCGACAGGTGCGCATCCACGGCTTCTCGGGCGATGAGCAACCTCATGATCTCGCTGGATCCCTCAAAGATCCGGTTGATGCGCAGATCACGCAGCAGCTGCTCGACCGGCACCCCGCGTTCGCCGCGCGCGGCCAGCGACGCGGCCGTCTCGTAACCGCGCCCGCCGCGGATCTGGACCAGTTCGTCCGCGACCTGCCAGGCCAGCTCGGAACCGTAGAGCTTGGCCAGCGCAGCCTCGATGCGGGTGTCGTGCCGGTCGGCATCGGCCAGCCGACCGGACACCTCGACCAGTGCCTCCAGCCCGAACGCGGTGCTCGCGATGAACGAGACCTTGCCGGCGATCGCCTCGTGCGCACCGATAGGCCTGCCCCACTGCACACGCCGCGCCGACCACTCGCGCGCGATCTTCAGACACCACTTCGCGGCTGCCGCGCACATCGCAGGAAGCGCGAGCCGACCGGCGTTGAGCGTGGTCAGCGCGATCTTGAGCCCCTCCCCCTCGCGGCCGATCCGATTGCCTGCGGGGACCACCACGTCGTGCAGCCGAGTCACGCCGTTCTCGATCCCGCGCAGACCGAGGAACGCATTGCGGTTCTCGACGGTGATGCCGGGAGCGTCGCCGTCGACGACGAACGCGGTGATGCCACCGCGGTGCCCCTCCGAGGCGGGCACCCTGGCCAGCACCACGAGCAAGTCGGCCAGCACACCGTTGGTGGTCCACAGCTTCACCCCGTTGAGGATGTAGCTCTGCTCGTCCTCGCTGGGCACCGCCGTCGCCGCCAGCCGCGCCGGGTCGCTGCCCACATCCGGTTCGGTCAGCAGGAACGCGGTGATCTCGCGGACGCAACGCGGCAGGAACTCCCGCTTCTGCGCCTGGGTTCCGAACAACTGGACCGGCTGCGGCACACCCACCGACTGGTGCGCCGAGAGCAACGCCCCGATCGACGGGTGAACCGTGGCCACGAGCATCAGCGCGCGGTGGTAATCCACCACCGACAAGCCCAGACCGCCGTACTCCTTGGGAATCTTGATGCCGAAGGCCCCGAGAGCCTTCAGCCCGTTGATCACCTCGTCCGTGATCCAGGCGTCGCGCTCGATCTGCTGCCCGTCCACCTCGTTCGCGCAGAACTCGCGCAGGCGTTCGAGGAACTCCCCACCTCCAGCTGTGGGCTCTTGCTCGGGCAGCGGGTCGATCAACCCGACCCGCAACCGCCCGAGGAACAACTCCCGACCGAAACTCGGTCGATCCCAGCGGGACTCGCGGGCCTCCTCGGCCACCTGTCGGGCCTGCAGTGCAGATTTGTCTACTGTCGTGATCGCCACCCCCAGCAGCACGTCACATGCGATGAGGACGAGACCATGGTACTACCAGTCGACAACAGCAGGAAACCGATCGATTCGTCCCATCGTCCTAATCGACACGCTCCACAGTAGACCTCTGGTTGTTCCGCGAATAGAACCTGACGCACCTTCGAATCACCGTTATCGGCAGGCGAACCCCAGCGAATGTCGCGACGGACCGTAGCGGTAGCGCACGCCTTTCATCATCCCCGATCCTGGCCCCTCCGACGGGCCCGAAAAGGGCACAGGCGCTCCGCGTACGCCAAGACGCTGTGGGTAGCCCGATGCGCAGGAAGGCCCTGCCCGTAACCGGAGTGAGCACTTTCGTTCTGGGCGCCGCCTCCGGCTGGGCGCTGCTGAGCGCAAACCCCGGCCAGATCACCAGTGCGATGAGCATCGGGCTCAGTTGTGCCCTGTTCACGTTGTTCAGCGCCCCAGCGCTGCGATTGCTGCATGAACACGACACACGTCGAACCGCCTACGTCGCCGTGGCGCCCACAGTCGGCGGGTTCTTATTAGCAACTCTGGTCTTCCTGCTCGCCTTGTCGTCGAGCGTCGAGTGACAGCGATGCATCGTCACCGGCGTGGCGGAAGATCGACCGAAAGGCTGACACCCGACACGACGAAATACAGGCGCGACCGCCACGAGACAACTGCTCAGGCAACCGACTGATCGACACATGCCGCGATGTACGAGCTATACGTCCAGGACTGAGTTGTAAGCTGACAGCTACCTTTGCTCAGGCGGACACCACCGTCGGCCGTGGCTAACAATCCATGGTCCATATTGGACGTTCACGTCCGAGACGTCTGATGTTGCGCTGAGCGAACGAAAGACACCGACCTGTCCACTGCAGAAGGATGACTCACCGTGACCAGCGTCAACGAAGCGCTGGAGCTCTACCCCGAGCTCGCGATCATAGTTGGCCTCCACACGCTGTGGACCTTCTGGACCTTGACCGACGCGTTCGGCCGTCCGGAGTGGGTCGTCGGCGTCCTGAGCTGGCCCGAGCACAGCGATGCGCTCTGGATCGCCAACCGGCAAAAGGCACTCGCTGTCCGACTGCTCGTGGCGATGCCGGATAGCGGCGCCGTCTGGCAATCGTCGGGCACGCTGACCACCACCATCGACGCGCTGCGCGACCTTCCCGCACCCGACGAACCCGACGCACCGAAAAAAATCCTCAAGCCCGGGCCGTTCTGGCCACCATGTGGGCTCTGCTGACACTAGTCCTCGAAGCCTGAGGCCATCATGCGCCACTGCCTCGGCGTCGCTGAGTTCCAGTGCGCTGCCGGCTCTGGCCGTGGTGGACGGGTCGGGCTGACCGCGGAAGTCGTCACGCCCCGGACGGAGCATCAGAACACCTCAACCGCGGCCAAACGCGTCAACGATCGTCCGGCGATGCTTGTGACGGCGCTCGTAACTCACCAACACCTCCTGCTCCGCATCCGACGATGCCCGCGCCCGCGGCAAGATCTCATCCAGCTTCATCTCGTCGTAGCCAGGCCAAGGCTCCTCCTCGCACAATTCATCGAGGCGCCCGACGACCGTCGCACGTGCCTGGTTGCGTGTCTCGTAGCCGCGGACCTCGTGCAGCTCGCGCTGGGACAGCCCCGGTAGCTTCTGGACGATCTCGGCCACCCTGAGCCGGTCGTAGTGAGCAATCGGCAAGTCCTCCTCATTGACGACCGTCCTGGCGACCTCCCCTTCGACCACGGCAACCCCCGGAATGCGCCGCGCGGCCTGACCCACCTCACGACCCAAGCCCCCGAGCCCCTGCTGCGCCTCCCCCACGATCGCCTCACCGCGGCCCGCAAGCTGGTCATAAGCACCCTGAAGCCGGTGCATCACCCACTCCCGCTCCTGCCACGCATGCTCAACCCGAGTGGGGACATCACGCAGCCTCTCCACCACCCACGCCGTCGCCCCGACCGTGGCATACAGCGTCCGCTGAGTTTCCTGAACCAGACCCATTGCGCCCCCTCGATCTCATCCGCACCCATCGGCGCGGAACCGCCAACAGCCAGGGGGTTCCCTGACCACGAAGCGCCGATACCCCCGCCCCGATGAGCGTTCGTGAGCGCCGACGAAGGACGTCGCGGTCGGACGCTATCGGCATCATCGGCCACAACGGTCTCAACTGCCCTTCAACGCCTCACCCGTACCGGTCGTTTCGCGCCGACGTCGGCGCCGCGCCCACGGTGTGATCTGCTGCGATGCCCCGCTCGTCGCCACCCCGGGTGACAGAGGTGAGTTGACCTCGCTGGGTCGTTGTGGGGCGCCGATGATGGTTTCGCCGTCACCGAGTTGGCTCACCCGTGAAGATCGTGGCGGGTGCGGCCGTTCACCGGTACTCGGGTTCGCGGCGTGCAGATATCGCGCTCCAGTTGGGGGGGTGGAGGCGCAATGAATGATGCTGTTCCGGTTCGTCCGGATTTTGCCGAGCGGTGGCGCGGGTTCGATCGAGCACAGGTCGTCGAGCACGTTGCCCTGCTCGAAGCCGAACTACGTCGGCTCCGGGATGAGCTTTCGGCCAAAGACACCGGCGCAACACCTGACTCGGAGATCGTTGAGTTCGCTGAGCAGCGTGCGACGACGATCATCGAGCAGGCGAGATCGGAGGCTGAGGTCGTCTTGGCGGAGGCCGAGCAGATCGCAGAGCAGATCAGGACGCAGGCCTGCGATTTTGCCCGCAGCTTGGCGGAGCACCGGGCGGCCCTGGGGCGAGAAACGGCCCGGCTGAAGAGGGAGCAGAACGAGTGTGAACACCGTCTTCGGCGGAACGTTCGGCGGGAGTACAAGCGGATCACCGCGATAGCGCAGAACGACGCTGAAGGTCTGCTCGACCAGACACGACAGCGCTGCGAACGGCGAAACGCCGAGAGCGAAGCGCACAGCCGCCGGATCTGCGAGAAAGCGGAAAAGCGGAAGCAGGAGGCAGGCGCGGTTTTAGAGTCGTTGCTGCACGAGGTCGTCAAACAGTCGACCGCGTTGCGAGGGCTGAGCCTGCCGACCGACGTGCGCGGCGAAATCCGCAGCGAGCTAGCCGCAGGCATGGGGCCCAGGGGCTATGACCTCAGCCTGGCTTCTGAAGCCGACGCTGATGAACAGCACCTTCATGGCGCATGATCGGCGTTCAACGCGGCCGGCTCTGAAAGAGGTGTGTCCCGGAATCGTGGTGCTCTCGATTCCGGGACACAGTTCGACATCCCTGCGGACGTCGCGAACGTCCGCAGTGTCGAACAGTGCTTGCCTACCAGGGCGTCGAGCGGAGAGCGTCTGGTGGAGCAACGGCCATCGCTGTTCGCCGGCACCAGCGTCGGCGCGATCAACGCCGCGTATAGCTTCAACGATCACGTTGCTGGTCACAATCGGCCGTCGCAACAGCACCGCTCGTCCACACCCCGAGCACCGGCAGCGATGCGGTTGCCGCCGGAGCACGTCGGCTCGGTTTTCGGGCCGGTTTCAGCGCCGCGCAAGCTTCGGTTTGCCCGTACCACCCGCATGTCGAGCACTTGTACCCTGTTTCACCGGCCAGTGCGGGTCATCATCATGGGGTTCCTCGACATGCAGAACGGGAGAGCGTCATGAGTACCTGTGTGGAGCACCCACTTGAGACGCTGTACCAGGCCCGCGAAGCGCTCCGGGACGCAGTCAGTGCCGCTCAGCGGCAGACGCCGGAACAAATCAGCGACGACCTGGGCTGCTACGCCGTGGTAAACACCTCGATCCTCTACGAGTTCCGCTCGTTGGTCGGTCTGCTGGCCGACAAGATCCGCGACACAAGCCACCCGACGGTGTGTGCGGCCCACGGCGAGCTGCGCGACGTGCTCACCATGTTCGACATGCTCATCGGGTACGTCCAGCAGCACCAGCCCACCATCGACGACCTACAACGGGGGGCGAGGAGAACTGACCGCACCGACGTTGACGCACAACCCGTCGTGCCACATCAACCGGCACCGAGCTGAGTGCATCGGCGAACCCACCCGTCGTGCACGAACGGACGACGCGCCAGCATCGGTCACCGCTCCCGGACCCCTGCTGGGTGACTACCGGGTGGTACCGGTGCCGGAATGATCAGGCACCAGTAACACGGGTTGATGGTTTCCTCTTCCGAATCAGCAGGCGTGGGACAGGCGCGGGCAGCTTTATCTGCGACGGATGTGTCGGATGGGCTCCCCGCAACTGGGGCTCCGCGATCTCGCGAACTGATGTCACCATGGACGTGGTGAACGACGAGCGAATCGCGCTGGTTCTGACCGGCGGTGGCGCGCGCGGTGCCTATGAGGCCGGCGCGGTGTCCGTTCTCGTGCCCGAACTCGACCGCCTCGGTCAACGGCCATCCCTGTTCGTGGGCACCAGTGTGGGGGCGATGAACGCCGCCTACCTCGCCGCGGCCCACCACCTCAGCGCAGAGGACGCCGCCGCGAGCATGCTCCAACGCTGGCGCGGCGTCTCTCCCGAACACGTCATGCGGCCGCTGCACTACCAGCTGCCCCTCAATGCAACCCGCTACCTGGGCGAGGTGCTGTCACTTCCCGGAGTCCGGCTTTCCAGCCTGCTGGATCCGGCTCCGCTGGAACAACGCCTGCAGCAGTGGATCGACTTGTCACAACTGCACCACAACGTCGCTCATGCGGGCGTGGATGCCCTCGCCGTGGTTGCCACCGCCGTGCGCAGAGGCCGTACTGTTGTTTTCGTCGAAAGCGCGGCACAGCGGTCACTGCACCGCTCCCACGCCCTCGACTACACCCCCGCGACGATCGACCACGTGCACCTGCGGGCTTCCGCCGCGCTACCGGTGCTGTTCCCCCCAGTCCGCATCGAAGCCCCTACCGAGGCACGTGGCTGGTACGTCGATGGCGGGACACGGCTCAACGCCCCGATCAAGCCGGCATTGGACCTCGGTGCCGACCGGATCGTGGTCATCGGCACCGATGCGATCACCGCACCATCCGACGAACCTGCTCGGCACGAAGGTAGGCCGCCGGACCTCGCCGACGGGGCGTTGCACGTGCTCGAAGGCGCCCTCGTGGACCCGCTGGCCGAGGACATCGTCATGCTCGGCAACATCAACCTCTTCTACACCGACCCCGCGATCGCACACGCAACACAGCAGTACCGGCACGTCCGGGGCAAACCCCCGTACCGCCGGGTCCCCTACATCTTCGTCGCCCCGGACCAGCGCGGCACGATGGGCGAACACGCTCTGAAGAGCTTCCACGCCAGCAACCACAAACTCAGCATGCGCGCCCTGCGCCACCGCGTGATCAGGCACCTGCTCGGCGGCGACAGCCCCGCCCACGGCGAGCTCCTCAGCTACCTGCACTTCGAACCCGAATACCTCGAAGAGCTCATCTCCATGGGCCAACGCGATGCACGCCATTACCTCGCCCACACCGCCAGCACCAACGACCCGTGGCAGATCGGCCCGCTGCCCGAGCTCACCGGCACCCCTCATCTCGCACCCGAACCTGATCAGGAGTTGCGGTAGCCGACCAGGCGGGTGGCGAGGTCATCGCTACCGCGCTTGGGATGTTCGTCATTGAATGCCGATGATCACGAATGCTATTCCGGTCCGGAAGGGCACAGACTGTCTCCAGAGTTCCCCACTGCGATGTGACGCCGTCGACGACTTACCCGAGTGGGCGACTTACCCGAGTCGACGACTTACCCGAGTGGGCGACGTGCCCGAAAGACTTTGGCACGTACTGAAGCTGCCTCCCGCGGGATCGAAGTGGTGAATGCTTCCGGGCACGGTTGCGTTCTTCCCCTGGTTGGCTACGGTCAATTGCGTTCTGCGTTCTGCGGCGGAATCCACTGAGGACCGTGTGGGTTTCGCGTCGCCACGAAAGATCTACGCGATCTTTGCCATTTTTTCGAGTTCGCTGCTTGCGCCAGCCGTGACGGGTCGGCGAGCGACGGGTGTTCGACGGAGGGAGTAGGAACGTGGTGTTTCGCCGGATGCTGCAGCTGTGCGCGGGCGCGCGCGTGCATCGGGACCGAGACCGCACGCTCTCCTCAGTTCGCGGGGAGCGCGAAGCACACGAACACGAGCAGCGCCACGCGCGGGGCTACTACGAAGGCTGCGGCAATGACTCCTGCGGCCAATGTCCACAGGAGTGACATGAACGCCGATTCCACAGCTCCTGCGCAGGACATCGAGCCCGATCCGGCCATATGGCCCGAAGCCGGGTCGCGGTGGGCGGAGGACTACCGCGCTGAGGATGCGGACCAGCAGCCGGTGGCGACGTTGGCGGATCAGATCGCGGCGCGCGTCTGCCGGCGCCTGGGCATCTGATCTTCCGGCTCGTCCAGCTTTTCAATGCCGAGACATCTTTCAGGTTTATGAGCGGGACGTTGGTAACGAGGAGGGCTTTCCGATGACGGGTGCGGTCAGTGGGCTGGACTGGGCGTTCGTGTGCTTGGAGCAGCAAGCGGCACCGATGCACCTGGGCGCGGTCGCAGTGTTCACCCCGCGCCGCCCGGTGCAGCCCGGGAAGGTGTCCGGGCTGCTGGCCGAGCGGGCCCAGCACATCCCCCGGATGCGGCTTCGGCTTCGTCGCAGCTGGTGGCCGCCCGGGCAGGCGCGCTGGGAGGAGGACCCTGACTTTCGCGCCGCGAACCACGTCCACACCCACCAGGTGGCCGCGCCAGGCGGTCGGGACGAGCTGGCCGCGCTAGTGGCCGAGCTCCACGAAACCCCACTCGACCTGACCCGTCCCCTGTGGGAAATCCACGTGATCAGCGGCCTGGACGGCGGCCGATTCGCCGTGGCGGTGAAACTCCACCACTCCCTCACCGACGGCTGCGCCGCGGTAGAAACCGGGCTCGGCCTGCTCGATGGGTTCACACCCGCTCCAGCAGCCAGCGAGGCATCCGACCAGCCCCGGGGAGCGCTACGTGTGCTGCCAGGGCCGGATCGGTTTCTCAACGCGCTCACAAGCATCGACCTCCCGGCAGTAGTGCAGCAGACCGTGGACACGCTGGGGATCGCCTCAGACGTACTGCGCAACATCCGGCTGCCCGAGCCGGGGTCGCCGTTGCACGCCCGCGCCTGCGCGGCCCGGCGCATGGCACTGATCCCCCTTGACAGGAAAGAAGTGCGCAGGATTCGGGCCCGCCACGGCGGCACGACCAACGACGCGGCTCTGGCGATCATCACCGGTGCGCTGCGCCGCTGGCTTGCCACCCGGGGCTATCTCATCGAGGGCCACACCGTGCGGGCGCTGATCCCGGTCAACCGCAGAGCATCCGAGCGCTCTCCCTCCGGTCACAACCGGCTGTCCGGATACCTGTGCGACCTGCCCGTGGGCGAACCCGACCCGGCAGTCCGGTTGCGACTGGTCCGCGCCGCTATGGACCGCAACAAAGCCACTGGCCCGCTCCGCGGACCCGGTGCCTTTCTCGTTCTCGCCGGGCAAATGCCACCGCTGGCGCACCAGCTGGCCACACCTGTGGTCTCCCAAACGGCCGGGCTGCTGTTCGACACCATGATCACCAGCGTGCCGCTGCCCGACATGAAGGTCACCTTGGACGGCGCACCGCTCCGCGAGCTCTATCCGCTGGCGCCCCTGGCCGCCGGACACGCCCTGTCGATCGCCATCACGCCCTACCTCGACACGATCCACATCGGGATACAAGCCAACCGGGACGCCGTCGCAGACCTGGAGAAACTCGGCGATGCGCTCCCCCACGCCATCGCCGAACTCACCGACCAATGACACCCCATCCACATCACTGCGAGAACAATGCGACGCGCAAACCGCGGCGGGCAGCAATCCCACATCGGCCAGCACGCAGCGGCCGCCGATCAGCAGCACTTCGGCGTGAAAGCATGGCGCCCTGACCGCCACCTGATTCAACCAACAGACTGATGTTGACTGGCACTAGTCGATCAACCGCGAGCGAAATGTCCATAGTGGTCATCGGTCCGTCCTGTGGCTCGGCCGCATCAGGAGCAACAAGGTCGAGCTACCCCTCTCCATGCGAAAGCACTGCACGGAGCGAAGCACTTGTCCGCACAGCGCCGACACACAGTCTGGGCAGGAGTTTTGCCGACCGGTGCTATTGGACTGTCGATCAGGCGAGCGTCACCTCAAAGGGGCGAGCAGCTTGCGTCCGGTCGCAGCAGTGCCAGGATCATGCGGCATGGATCAATCACACCGCAGAGGTTGGCTGCTGCGGCTTCCGCTTTGGGGCGCGTTCATCGCACTGTTCATCTCTGCCATGTGGTGCAACGTCTGCTTGATCGGTCTGGTGTGGACGAACGGATTGCCAACCGAGTCCGCGAGCGAGAACTGGTACACGCAGGTCCTGTTCGTGTCCCTGGTGGGATCGGGCTGCTTCTTCTGCCTTGCACTGATCTGCGGAAGGCCGAGGTCGGCCCGCGCCAGCCGTCAACGCAAGCACTGCAACTCGGCCGCAGTCCGTGGCGCCGAGGGCGGCTAGCCCTTGCTCGGACGTTTACCGAGGGTACCGGCGTGCTGAAAATGCCCGGCTATGCCACGGCGACCGCTCCAGTGCGATGACGGCACCGAATGTCGATCCCACCGACACCGTTCCCCGCTGCCCGTGACTGGTTGACAGCGGCAGCGCACCACGACAGGAGGGCCCGTGCCGTGGGTCGCAACATGAGAAGTCGGGACTGACGGCCTCAACCGGGCTGGTCTGCGAGGAAGGCGTCGGCTGCTTCCTTCCCGTGTTGGACCAAGGTCTGCACCGTCTCAGGATCCACGTCGAACTCGGTGATGCCGACCTCCGCGGTGTCGATGGTGATCGTGCGGTCACGGACATCGGGGCGGTTGAGGTGGGTCTGGTCATTGCCCACGAACGCCGTGACAACGACCTTCTTGAGCAGTTCGAACGGCGGCGGCAGGGGTAGCCCCAGCGTGGGGAAGACGTGGTCGATGCCGGCGGGCAGATTGGGCATGATCCGGACCCCGTAGGTGGGCCAGCGCGGCTGCTGCTCGTCGGTGCGATCGAAGATCTCGACAGCGAAGTTCGACAGCACCGCACCATCGACGATGACCGAGGTCTCGCCAGTGACCGGATCGGTGAGCTGCTGTGGTTCGAAGTACAGCGGGATGGACATCGACATCCGCACCGCATCGGCGACGGACTGCCGGTCGGGATCGTGGTGGAACTGGTGGTAGTCCCACGGCAGCCTCAGCAGCCGGCCGTGGGTGATGTCGGTGGCCAGCACGACGAGCTTGTAGCGCTGGTCGTCGTGCAGGTTGACGTCGTCGCCGTCGGGCTCGCGGCGGAGATCGCCGAATGTGGTCACGCCGAGCGCCTGCAGCTCGCGGTCCAACCAATCCCGGAGGTAGTCGCCCTCGTAAGCGCCGTTCCGAGTGAGCAGCCCGAGCGCTTCGCTGATCAACGGCAGGCGCGGTGGCATCCGATCCGGCACCCGGGAGAGTTCGAGCCGCCCCATGGCTCCGCGGAGCTGCCTGGTGTCGGCTCCGGCAGCCACCAGTGCCGCCACCATCGCTCCAACCGAGGTACCGGCGATCCTCGGGAACGCATAGCCGCGCTCCATCAGCCCGAGGACGGCGCCCACCGTGCCGATCCCCTTGACCCCGCCGCCCTCAAGCACCAGATCCGCCTGCATCACCCACGTCCTTCCGCTCCCGACCGCGCACCGGAGCGCACTCAAAGATGCTGCGACCTGGCAACGGCCACCGCCACCTGCCGACCGCCCAGCCTGGTGTCGAACTCCTAACGCGCGCGGACCGATACGGCCGCGCCGGCAAGCAATCCGCCACCCGGCACGGCAAGTCACTTCTCCACGGCACGGCTCGGGCAGTTCGTTCATGAGGCAATCTTGCCGCCACCCCACCAGACACGAACCGGTGACGGAACCGGCGGGCACAACCGCATCATGCCGTTGCGCCCCCCGCTCGCTACGACGAAACCGAAAAGAGTGAGCGCGACGCCGCACTGCACCTGCCCAGAAGCACGCACGATCAAGCCGTTTGGACGTCAGATGACGAGGACTCAGCATGAGCAGGCAACGTTACCTGCCAAGGTCAAGACGATAGGTTCGCCCGCATTGACCTCAGTTGTGGTCCGTGTCCGGCACTCGGTGCGCCGTGACGAGGCGCCAGCGCAGGTCACCGCCGAGGTCGACGCCCTCGGACCAGGCCACGCCTGGATCACGGCGCAGCAGGGTCCCGCTCCACCACTGCGCGCTGGTCGACGCCACGACGCGGTCGTGCTCGTTGAGCAGCACTGCGTCCGGTGACCGCGATCGCAAGGACTCGATCAGCAACCGCTCGACGCCCTCGACCGCGATGTCTGCCCCCAGCACATCGACGAACTCATCGTCGTGGACCACCGGAACGGCCAGGGTGATGGTGTGTTCGTTGGTCCCGGCGAAGTCGACGAAAGGGCCGGTGACCGCCGGCCGTCTCGAGCGCTGGGGCAGCGCGAACCACTCTTGGTTGACGTAGTCGTAGAAGTAGTTGTGCTCCGGGGCGAGATGGTGGCGGACAAAGCGGGCCGGCTTGTCGTCCTCGCGGCGCCACCACTCCATCCAGCGCGATGCGTCGCGGAGGTGGCCGTCGTCGAGCGCGAGGCCCACCCCCTGCACGAAGCCGCGGTGCTGGTCGAGCACGTTCAGCAGGGTCGGCTGCACCTGCGCGACGTCGGCTCGGCGCAGCGGCCGCCGAGCTGATGCGAATATCCGAACGATCTCGGTCTGAACCGAGCCGAGATCATCGAGCACCCGATCAACCCGTGCTCTGATGCGTTCCGCGCAACGGCGCAGCGACGCGAGATCTCCGTCGTTCAAGATCCTTCACCTTCTGGTTGCGCGACGCTGCCATCATGGTTCACCGCGCACCGCTAGGTCCAGGTGCAGATCGATCAGGTGCTGCACCCGGCTTTCCACGTTCTGCATCACGACAGCACGCGCGGTATCCGCGTCAACGCTGTCGATCGCCTCAATGAGCGCATTGTGTGCCGATTCGGTCACGGGATGGTGCTCGGCCTCGCCACCGGCCATCCAGAACAACGACGCCAGCTCATCGTGCAGGTGGACGATGGCCTGTGTGAGCCGGACCGAGTGAGCGACCACACCGATCTCGATGTGGAAACGGCTGTCCGCTCGGCGTCGCTCATCCGCGATCTCGGCGAAGCGGAAGTGCTCGGCCAGCCGCCGCAGCCGTTCCACATCGTCGCGGACTGCCCGCTGCGCAGCCAGGTGGGCGGCCCCACCGACCACAGCGGCACAGGCGTCGCCGAGATCCCGTAGCGAGTCGGCGCTGCGCTCACGCAGCTGGTTCAGCGCCGTTTCGGGCGGCAGTTTCGACGCGTTTCGCACGAAGCTGCCGCCGCCGCGTCCGCGGCGGGTTTCGATAGCCCCACGCTGTCGTAGGGTCTCCAATGCCTGCCGGAGGGTCCCGGTGGAAACCCCCAGCTCGGCCGCGAGTTCGGATTCTGGTGGCAGTCGGTCGCCGTGGCTGAGCAGCCCGACGGCGATCGCGGTCTCCAGTTGTCGGGCCACGTTGCGGGGCAGTCCCGGACCTTCGGTCCCGTCCAACCGTAGGTACGCAGCAAAACTCGACACCGTTGTCTTTCCTCTGCTCACCAACTGGTCCGGGCGGGATTTGACGTACGGACGTGATCGGTTCGGCCGTCACCGTACGACATCGAGCGAGCATACCGGCGCTAACGGGACCCGAATAGACGCTTGTCATTTTAAAATTGAATGTTTTAGGTTTTCCGGCACCGCTGTCCACTCGGAGACGCCGCCGGCAGCATTCGCCGTTGAATTTCACCGCTGGTGCGCTCCTCCGACGAGCCTTCGGGGAGCAACTTGATGACGAAGAAGCTCCGTCCTACCGGTACGCAGAGGCTGGTCCTGGTCCCCGCGTCCGAGCTCGGAGCGTTCGAAGAACTCTCCGGCTACGGACGCGATATGTCCGCCCTCGCGCTCGACGACTACTCCCGAACGAAGCACGTCGTGGTCAACACGTCCTGATCGGCCGGGAATCGCCCGGTGCTGATTCCATGCCATGCGCCATCCAGCCCGCGCTGCCGATGCGGGAGGCGTATCCGACGACTGATCGAGATCCGTTGCACAAGATCGGAGCATCCACTTGACCGAGCCCTCGCTGTCCGCGCCCACCAGCTACGACCGAGTCTGGACCAACTGGGCCGGAAACCACACCGTCACCGCGGCGATGTACGCCCAGCCCCGCGACGAATCCGAAGTCGTCGACGCCGTCCGCTACGCGATCCGGCAAGGGATGAACGTGCGGGTCGCCGGAACGGGACACTCGTTCACGCCGATCGTGCCCACCGGTGGGCTCATGCTCGACCTGACGCAACTGAGCGGGGTGACCGCAACCGATCCTCAGCGGCTGCGAGCCACCGCGCTGGCGGGCACCACGGTCGGTCAGCTCGGTGAGCCGCTGTGGGATGCCGGGCTGTCACTGTCCAATCAGGGTGACATCGACAAGCAGGTAATCGCCGGTGCTCTCTCGACGGCCACGCACGGCTCCGGCATCGAGCTGCCGAACATGTCCGCAGCGATGCGCCGAGTGCGACTGGTCAACGGACATGGCGAGGTCGTCGAAATCGGTGAGGACCGGATGCGGGAGCTGCGCGCGGCGCAGGTCGCGATCGGCTCGCTCGGCGTGATGCTCGAGGTCGAGCTGGCCGTTTCCCCCGCCTACTACATCAAAGAAGAGATCAGCTACCGGCCGTGGCAGGAGATCGAGGACTCCTGGGACGAGCTGATCGCCAATCACCGGCACTTCTCGTTCTTCTGGTGTCCCGCGGACCACTCCGTGGACCTCTACCAACTCCCGGCGCCACCCGACCAGCCGATGAGCAACCACTGCTACGTCAAGATCTACGACGAGGTCGAGGTCACCGAGCCAGAAGGGCTCGTCTCCGACGACGTGGGAAACCGGACCGATCGCGCCTACCGGGTCTACCCCGGCGGGTACGACGAGCCCTTCCACGAGATGGAGTACATGGTTCCGGCCGAGCACGGCCTGGAGGCCCTCAACAAGATCCGGCGGTTGATGCTCGACGAGTTTCCCGACCAGCTCTATCCGATCGAAGTGCGTTGGACTTCGGCCGACGACGCGTACCTGTCGCCGAACTACCAGCGCGACACCATGGTGCTCTCGGTGTCCGGTGCGCCCGGTACCGACTACTGGCCGTTCCTGCGCGCCGTGGACCAGCGGCTGCAGCAATATCAGGCCCGACCGCACTGGGGCAAGATCCACTTCATGACGCGGGATCGGCTGGGTGAGCTGTTCCCCGAGTTCGACACCTTCCTCGCCGTGCGCCGTGAGTTCGATCCGAACGGCACATTCCTCAACGACCACCTGCGACCACTCCTGGGCTGAACCGTTGACCACCGGAAGGAGGAGGGCGAGTGGAGTTCTTCGGGAACCTGATCATTTACCTCATGATGGTGTTCGTCGTGATCGGCGCCGTGGCGTCGATCCGCGACGACGAAAACGGACTCGGCCGAGAGTTCAAGGAAGGCTTGTACTCCATCGGGCCCATCTTCCTTCCCGTCGCCGGGATCATGGCCGCCATCCCGTACCTGTCGGCACTGGTCGAGTCGGTCGCCGGCCCGCTGTTCGGCGCGATCGGTGCGGACCCGGCGATCGCCGCGACGAGCTTGATCGCGGTGGACATGGGCGGCTACCAACTGGCGCAGGAAACCGCAGGCAGTACTGGTGGATGGATCATGGCCACCGTGGTCGGCTACATGGCCGGGGCCACCATCATCTTCACCATCCCGGTCGGACTGGCCATGTTGGACCGCCGCGACCACCGCTACATGGCGCTGGGCGTGATGTCCGGTGTACTCGCGATCCCCATCGGCGTGCTGGTCACCACCAGCATCCTGCTCGCCACCTCGACGACGGTGCGTGGCGAGGTGTCCGCCGACAGTGCTTCGAACGCGCCGCTGTCCGGTCTGGACACCGGATCCATGCTGCTCAACGTGCTACCGCTGGCGGTGTTCGTGGTGCTTCTGGCGCTGGCTCTGTGGTTCGTGCCGACGACCATGATCCGCCTGTTCATCTGGTTCGGACGAATCCTGGATGCCGCGCTGAAGCTCGTACTGGCGGTGAGCATCATCGAGCACTTCACGGGCGTGTTCTCCTCCGTTCTCGGCGGCTGGGGCTTCGATCCGGTTATCGCCGACACCGAAGACCAGTACCGGGCGCTGGAAGTCGCCGGCAATATCGGCATCATGCTTGCCGGGGCGTTCCCCATGGTCTACATGCTGCGCAAGGGGCTCGCCCGCCCCTTGGGCGCGCTTGGCCGCCGCGTGGGGATGAGCACCGAAGGCACGGCCGGACTACTGGCCGCCGCAGCCAACGTGCTGGCCCTGTTCCGACTCGTTCGCCACATGCCGCCGAAGGACAAGGTGCTGTGCATCGCGTTCGCCGTCTGCGCCGCCTTCCTCGTAGGGGATCACCTGGCGTTCACGGCGAACTTCCAGCCGAATCTCATCCTGCCGCTGGTACTGGGCAAACTCGCCGGTGGGGTGCTCGCCATCGCACTGGCCGCGCTCATCGCACTGCCCGCGGTACCTGCCCTCGCCGCTGAGGAACGTGAGGCCGAGACCGCCCCAAAGACCGCGTGAGCGGGCGACAACACATCGGAGGACGGACAGTCCACTCAGGTATGACGGCCGCCACCGGCACCTGCCGAACGGGCGCGGACGAACGAGCAGTGGTCGGGCCGACCTCAAGGTCCTCGGCATCGACGGCCTCCGAGTCGCGGACGCCTCGCTGATGCCATCCATCATCGGCGGCAACACCAACGCCCCCTCGATCATGATCGGCGAACCTGCGCAGACCTGATCCAGAACTGAAAGCTCTTGGCCCACCGACGATTCCGACCGATGGATGCGCTTCCCCTCCCCCAACCCGCATCTCCCCGAATCGAGAATCCCCACCCCGACAACACCGGTGACTTCGTCAGAACCGTTCCACTTGCGGTGAGCGGAGCCGGTTGCGGGTGTCCAACACGCGGTCGGCGTAGCGCTCCAGCAACGCCCAGTCGAGCATGTCGTGGTCGGTCAGCACGATGATCAGGTCAGACTGGGAGATTTGGTCGGCATCGAACCCCACCAGCCGCACGTGTTGCGGAACTTCGTCCGGGTCGATAAGGGGGTCGACCGCGCGAAGGTCGGCGCCGAGCCGGACGAGGCGCTCGGCCACGGCCATCGACGGGGAGTTGCGTGCATCGCCGGAGTTCGCCTTGTAGGTCAGCCCGATCAGCAGGACGTCGCTGCTGTTCACGGATTTGCGGCGCCGGTTCAGGTGTTCAGTGGCGCGTGCGACGACATAGTCCGGCATGTGTTTGTTGACATCGTTGGCGACGTCGACCAGTCGGAACTCCTGTCCCAGGGAACGCCGCACCTGCCAAGACAGGTAGGAAGCATCGATTGGCAGGCAGTGCCCGCCGACCCCGGGTCCGGGCGAGAAGCGCATGAACCCGAACGGTTTGCTGGCCGCCGCATCGAGGACTGACCACACGTCCACCCCGAGTCCGTGCGAGAATAGCGCGAGTTCGTTGACCAACGCGATGTTGACGTGCCGGAAGGTGTTCTCCAGGAGTTTCGCCAGTTCCGCGTCCCGAGTGCCTGGCACTGGAACGGTCACTTCCACCAGCTGGTCGTAGAAGTCGCGGACGGCTCGCAATGACCCCGGGTCCACACCGGACACGATCTTCGGCGTGTTGTGGAACTTCCAGGTCGGGTTGCTCGGGTCGATGCGTTCTGGGCTGTAACCGACGTAGAAGTCGGCTCCTGCGCGCAGTCCTGAACCGGACTCCAGGATCGGCACGAAGATCTCCTCCGTGGTCCCGGGATAGGTGGTGGACTCGAGCACCACGCAGCAGCCGGGCGAGATGTGCGTGGACAACGCCCGGGCGGCATCCTCTATGCAACGCAGGTCCGGTGCGCCGTCGTGCAGTGGAGTAGGAACGCAGACCGAAGCGAAGTCGAAACCGCGCAGTTCCGCGTGCTTGGTGGTGGGTAGGTACCGGCCCGTCGCCAGAGCGGCCGCGAGTCGCTCGTCGTCCACGTCGTCGATGAAGGACTTGCCGCTCTGGAGCAGATCGATGCGGTCCTCGTCGACGTCAAGACCGACGACGTCGAATCCGGCCTCGCAGGCGCGCATGGCCACGGGAAGGCCCACGTAGCCCTGGCCCACGATGACAACTCGTGCACCGAACTTCTCTTCCGGACTTATCCTGGCCGCGTTCGTCCGTGGAGGTGCAACGGCACACGTCATGTTCACGGCTGATCGGTCATCGCGCTGCATGAAACCTCCTAGCAGAAGTACCGGTAGAGCAGGGAGCCGGCTTTCCCAGTGATGTCATCGGAGACGGATTCGTCGGTGAGCAAACCAGTGATTTCGCCGAGAAGATCGTCGACTTCGGAACGTTCGGTCGATGCTCCGCGCTGTGAGCGCAAGATCACGACCTGCTTCTCATCGTCGGCGTACTTCCGCTTGAAGCGCAGCAACCCCGGCTGGTCGAGGTCGCTAACACCCCAGTCGACCAGCCGCAGCCCGCGATCCGCTGCCCAGCGGATCGCGGCCCAGTAGATCGCGTCGTTGGGGCGCAGTTGCAGCCGGTCCTGCAATGACGAACCGAACTTGAAGTGCAGCGAACCGTTCCGCTGCAGGAACACCGCAGCGGCGACGGATTCGTCGCCCACGTGCGCTGTCATGGTCACGACCGAGTCGTCGGAGTGGAACTGCTCCCAGATGTTCTCGAAGAACTCCATCGGTTGGGCCAGCATTCGGTACTTGTGCTTGCGCAGCCGAACCTGCATCCGGTGAAAGTTCCGCAGCGCTTCCACCCCGGTGTCGGCGGTGATCCGGACGCCGTTCCGCTCGGCTACGGCTATGTTGCGGCGGGCGTTGGCGGAGATCCGTCGGTGGAGTTCGGGCAGTGGGGCGTCCAACCGCGTCGCGTGCCAGGCGAGTCGGCCTGCTTCCCGCAGCCGCGGATCCCGCACGGGGGCTTCGGAGTGCAAGCACCGCAGAGCAAATGGGACTTCCTCGTCGACGATCCCGTCGGTGAGCTGGCGCCAGACAGCCTCGTCGGGGGCGAACGGGTCCGCCCAGTCGGAGAACGGCAGGCTGCACAGCCGTTCTCCGCGGATGTCGTGGATGCGGACCCAGGCGAAGCCGCCGACTACCGCTCCCGATGCGTCCACCGCGATGCGAGCTTCAGGGGTGAAGCCGTACGTCCGGCACAGTGCCTCCAGCCACGGCTGGGAGGTGAACAGGCTGCCCTGCGGACCAGCGGCGAGTTCGGCCCATCGCGGGTCCTTCCGCGGGTCGACAGTGACGATTTCGGGTGTGGTGCTGCGCATTAGACCCTTCGCAGGAGTTCGGGAGAGCTGGAACGGCGGTGGCTCCCGCAGCGTTCCCACCGCCGTTGACCGAGCTGCTAGCAGGTCATCGACGGTGATGTCGCCGAGTTCCCGGTGCAGTACCAGGCCGCGACGATCGAGTTCGGTCGCGAGCTGGTGCTGGTGGTCGTCGATCGCCTCGCCGAACCGGCGCTGTCTGGTGACCACCACCGGCGCCTTCCCCGCATCGAACGCCAGCAGCACGGACCCGGTACCGGAGTGGCTGATCACTGCGTCGGCCTTCGAAAGCGCCTCCGCGAGCTCGGTGATCGGCAGGTACGGCTTGGTCTGGATCGGCAGGTCGTCCACCGGTGCCGGGCCGGTCTGCCAAAGAACTTCGACCGGAAGGCCGGTCGCTTGGTACATCGCACCGCCCGGCTCGAGCAGCGGCACCAGAGATTCGATCATCCGGCGGAACGGGAACGTCGATGCGCCGACCGTGACCACCACGCGCAACCGGTCTCCCGGCGGGCTGTCTGCGGTCGTTGCCCGGTAGACGTCGAACTGGCTGCCGCCGTGGTGCCAGCCGCGACCGGCAGCGTGCGGGTACTGGGTGTACACCCGGACCCGGGGAACCCAGCGGACCAGTTTTCCGGTCAATGACGGGCTGTTCACCCGTGCGGCGCTCTCGACGTAATGGCACTCCACGCCGCGCGCGGCCAGGTAGGGCAGGAAGCCGAGTGCGATGCCGGAACCGGTGGAGATGGCCCGGGTGATGCCCCGATCGCGCCACAGCCGGTGCGCGATCGGCAAGCACCGCAGCACTCCCCGCACGCTGCGGCATCCGACCGGCGGAACGTATACGACATCCCGATCTGCCAGCATCGACGTGCTCTGCTCGTTGCGGCTGGTCACCCACACCGCCGGACCGTCCGCGGGAATCCGCTCGGACAGGCTGTGCAGCTGGGCCAGGTGACCGCCCGTGGTTGCCACGAAGAGCGTCGTCATCGGGCACCGTCCCCGCGCAGCATCGACGGCAGGGTTCGGGCCAGGATGGCGAGATCGGTCTGCAGGCTGCAGGACCGCACGTAGACCATGTCCAGACGGAGCATGTCCAAGGTGCCCATGGTGCTGCGGCCGCTGACCTGCCACAGCCCGGTCAGCCCGGGTTTCACCGCGTTCCGCTCGGCGAACTCCGCTGGGAACATCGCGGCCTCCCACTCGAGGCACGGACGGGGGCCCACCAGCGCCATGTCACCGCGCAGCACGTTGAGCAGCTGCGGCAACTCATCGAGGCTGGTACGCCGCAGCCAAGAACCAACCGCGGTGATGCGCGGATCGCGGTCCAGCTTGAAACTGCCGTCGGAGGAGGTGTCCTCGCCGCGCAACTCCCGTGCGATCATCTCGCGCAGCGGTTCGTCGCTGCTTCCCAGGCGCATGGTGCGGAACTTGTAGAGCGTGAAAGTCTTTCCGCCCTGCCCGACCCGGCGTTGCCGGAACAGCGCCGGGCCCTGGCTGGCGAGGCGGATGATGCCGGCGACGATGAGCATCGACGGCGCGAGAACGGTCAACCCGACGGCTGCACCGACCACGTCGATCCCGCGCACCACGGCCCGCTCCCACCGAGGTCGCCGACCGCACGGCGTCAACGGTTCCGGTGTGCGCTCCGCCCGCACCGCCGGTGTCGGCCTCCTAGGTCGTGCTAGACCGATCGAAAGCAGGATCCTGAGTGCCGTACTCGTCATCACCAAGCCTCCCGGACATGATCGCCAGCAGAACGAACAGCAGATCGCCGAACCCGCGCACCACCAGGTGGATGTCGATCAGCGACAGAACCAGGACCATCCACCAAGCGACCTCGAGCGTTGCCGCGCACGCCCCTGCCGAACCGGGACGCGCGGCCAGCCGATCGGCCCCGCGCAGCACCGCGACCGACAGCCAGACGAACCCGATCAGCAGTGGAATCCCGCCTGCCCAGAGGAAGTACAGGTAGCCGGATTCGAGGTAGATGGAGTCCCGCCAGGTCTCCGGGGCAGTGACCACCGAGTTAGGCGAGATCCCGAGGACGAGGTGCCCGTCCGCCAGCTGCGGCAGGTAGAAGGTGGTGAGGTTGTCCCACCGGCCGAGCCAGCTGCGGGGCACGGTGTGGCCCTGCGTGAAGTCCGCCATGCGGCCGAGGAACGCGGGTGCGCCGACGAGCGCGGCGATCCCCACGATCGGCAGGAACCTGACCACCTGCTGCCGGGCCTGCGGGTAGCGGCGCAGGATCAGCACTCCGGCCACGAGTACGGAGATCCAGGTCGAGAACTGCCCACTTGCCAGGGCGCCGGCACCGAGCAGGACACCGAGCCCGATCCGCTCCGACTTGCCGAGGATTCCGCGAGTGCCGCAGTACAGCAGGAGTACCAGCCCGACGGTGATGTAATCACCGGTCGCGATCGAAGACCCCAGTGTCGCCGTGCCGCGGCCGCTGGCCTCGCTCGTGCTCGCATTCCAGAACGCGCTCAGCAACGTCAGCACCGGTTCGACACCCAGCGTCTGCAAGATCGCGACTATCGACAACCCAGCGGTCGGCCAGACCACCAGGCGGATGCAGCGGAGCCGCTGTTGCTCGGTGTGCACGGTCAACCGGACTAGGAGGAACAGCGCCACGAGTTTGCACACCGGTAGCAGCGCGACTAGATCGGAGGCGTGCGGTTGGGCGCCGCGCAGCATCATCGACGCGATCGGCCAAACCGTGCTGAGCACCACGAAACCGGCTAGCGGAACGTCCAGCGGCCGCAGACGCAGCGGGATCGGGTCACCGCGTAGCAGCCGCAGCCAGCCACCGAGGCACGCCCCGGCCACCAGCACGACGAACAACGCCTCGTTCAGCCGTGCTCCGGGCACCAGCGCGCCGCGTTCGATACCCGCGAGGAACGGCAAGGTCAGCAGGTAGGCATAGGTCGCGAACACGGGGCGGTACGCGGCCGCGGCGAAGAGCGCTGAGGCCACCAGTGATGCGGCGACCAGCGGTCCGGCCACGGCGATGGCCAGTCCCGCCAGCGATGCACACAAGGCGGCCAGGGTCATGAGCAGTGCTTCCGCGCGGTCCGGAATCCTGCCGGAGATCTCGTCGCGTCGGGGCAGCCGAACGCTCATGGGCATCGTCCGATCCAGCTGATGCGCACTGCCCCGGCGTAGACCGCGATCGCCACCAGTCCGCAGGCGCCGAGGGCGATCGCGGATCCAACCCGGCTGATCTCGCCCGTGCTCAGGAACCAGCGGCCGAAAACGACGATCGGCACCATCGAGACGCAAGCGAGAAGAGCCCGCACGATCTGCGCGTGGTCGATCCAGCGTTCGGGCCGCAACACGGCTCGCAGACCGAGGAGCACGGTCACCGCTCCGGCCAGCTCGCCCGCCAGCAGGCCCGCGCACAACACCACCGAGCGGGATTGGTCGTCCGGCACGAGCAGTGCGGCAACGGTGACGGTGAGCGACGCGGCCAGGAGTGCGTAGCTGGCCAGCCTCGGGCAGCGGGTGTTCAGCTGCGCGAACAGCGCATCGAGTCCGACCATGTGCACGCTCGCCGCGAACTGGGCGACTGCGATCACCACGAGACAGGCCGCGAGCTGGTCGATCAGCTCATCCGAGTGCAACTCCCCGTTCGCCAGCATGCCCGCAACCGGGTGTGCGAGCGCGGTGAGCAGGAGCAGCGGAGGCAGGCTGGTAATCGACGCGAAGGTCAGGGCTTGTCGCCATGACGCGGCGAAACCGCTGTGGTCGTCGCGTGCAACTGCGGCTGACATCCCGGGCAGGACGACGGTCGACACTGCCCGTGCCCCCAACGCGGTCGGAACCTGCATGACCGTGTAGGCGCTCTGCACCACGATGACTCCGCCAGGCACGGTCGCTGCGGCGGCAAGGAGCACGTACAGCGCGACCGATCGTGTGAGGGGCAGGCTGATCGAATTGCGCAGCCGTCGCAGGACGGACGCCGCCTCCGGGTCAAGTCGCCAGCGCAACGACGGGCGCAGCGGCAGCCCGGCCCGGGACGCCCCGAACAACTGGAGGCAAGCGTGCACCGCCACGGCAAGGGTGCTGCCCACCCCGAGAACGACCAACGGGCCAGCCGTGATGTCCGCGACATCGAGCCCTGGCCCCCAGCGCACGCCTACCACGACTACGGCGGCGATGAGCACCACGTTCTCCGCTGCGGGGGCCACGGCCGCCAGCGCGAAGCGTTCGCGGGCCTGCTGAGCGGCGGTGCCCAGCGCTGCCGCCGTGTAGAGCACGACCTGTGGGGCGACCAGCAGGACCAGCACTGTTGTCGTCTGCTCGGCTTGTTCCCGGAGCGAGGGCTGCGGGATTCCGAGGCTCAGGCACCAACCGAGCACTGGCGCGGAGAGCGCCACGATGCCGGCTAGCGCTGCCGAGGCGATCAGCAGGAACCCGCTGACCCGGCCGAACAGCCTGATCGCCGTTTCTGGTCCGCCGTGCGCGAGCACCTGCACCACGGTCGGGACGATCACGAGAGCGAGCGCGGGCCCCGCGATCACGCTGTAGGTCAGGTTGGGGACCATGTTCGTGGCGACGAACGCGTTCGCGAAGTAGGTCGGGCCGAGCACCGCGCCAACCACGACGACCCGGACCAGCCCCGTCAGTCGGCTGATGAGGATTCCGCCGGAGACGACGGCAGAACGCCGCACCGTACTCCTGGCGGCTGGTCGGGACAGGTCGGCGCGCAGCACGGAGTGAGCACTCACCGAGTGCTCCACCGGCGGACCAGGAGCACAGCGGTGACGGCTGCGACCAGGAGTCCGGCGAGCGCTCCTGCTGTCGTGGCGAACATGGGACGAGGACTGACGGGGTCGGTCACCGCGTAGGCCGGCACCACGACCTTGGGTTCGGACCGCGCGAGTTCGGTCATGCTGAGCTGTTCGAGCTGCGACTGCAACTGCTGCTCACGTTGCTTCAGGCTTTGCGCCAGAGCTTCTGCGGCGGCCAGCGAAGGCGAACCGGGTACTGCGCGCTCTCGCGAGACCTGCGCGTTCGCCTCGGCGAGCTGCGCCCGGACATCGGCGAGGTTCCCGAGCACGTAGCCGTCCAATTCGGACCCGCTGTTGGTTCGCGCCACGTTCCGGTAGCGGTCGACGATCTCCTGGGCCCGGCGCTGGGCGACGTCGGGGGTACCAGCCCTGGCCTCGACCTGCAGGACCTCGCTGCTGTCCAGCAGCGACATCGTCACGGTCTTCTCCAATTCCTCCACCGGAAGCCGCTCCTGGTCGGCGACTGGCCCCAGCACCTGCCTGCTGCGCAGCAGCACCAGTTGGGTCGTCAGACTCCGGTCCTCTCGCAGGAAGCCGGTCGACTTCTCCTCGCCGATCTCGAAGAGGATCTGCGCGCGCGCCGCGTACACCGGCGGCCACACCAAGGCCCCGACGAAACCGGTACCGGCGCCGAGCAGCACGATCAGCAGAGACACGCCCAGCAGTCGCCGCTTGTTGGCCAGCAGTGCGGACCACGCCCGGCTTTCCGGCGCGGGCGGTGGGGCCGGCCGGTCCTCCCGAGCGCCGTCGAGCGGACTGGCCGGCGCGGCAGCGGTTCTCAATTGCGCGGCGTCGAAGCGCTGAGCGTTGACCGGTTCGCCGTTGGAGTGTTGGGTTCCGGTCACGTTCAGACACCTCGCAATGCGTCGCAAACCCATACGACGTCGCCGTCGTCGAGCGTCGGGGAGATCGGCAGGGACAAGATCTGCGTGGCCGCCTCCTCGGCGACGGGAAGCCGTTCGTCGCATCCGGCGAAAGCCGGTTGCAGGTGGCAGGGAACCGGGTAGTGCACGCCCCACCCCACACCGGCCGAGGAAAGCGCCTCCCCCGCTTCTTCCCGCCGCAACGTCCGCACCACCGCGAGGTGGTGCACGTGCTCGGCTGCGGGGTCCACGGCGACCGGCACGCAGGACACCGGTAGCGATTCCCGGTACCGGCGCATGATTTCGCGCCGACGCGCGTTGTCCGAGTCCAGCCGCGGGAGTTTCAAGGACAGCGCTGCGGCTTGGATGCTGTCGAGCCTGCTGTTCCGGCCTGGCAGCTCGTGGAGGTACCGGTCGTGCGCTGCTCGACCGTGGTTCGCGAGGCGCCGCACCCGGTCGGCCAACTCGACGTCGCTGGTGACGACGGCGCCGCCATCGCCCAGTGCACCGAGGTTCTTCCCGGGGTAGAAGCTGAAAGCGGCGGCGTGGCCGACGCTTCCAGCGCGGTGCCCGCTGTAGCGCGCTCCGTGTGCCTGTGCCGCGTCCTCTATGAACGCGAGACCGCAGCGGTCAGCGAGCGAGCTCAGCGCAGGCACGGCAACCATTTGGCCGAACAGGTGGACCCCGATGATCGCAGCAGTACGCCGGTTCACCGCTGCGGCTGCCGCCGCGGGATCGATCAGCAGCGTGTCGGGGAGGACATCGACGAACACCGGTCGCGCCCCGGCCGCGCGCACCGCTTCCGCGGTGGCGACGAAGGTGTTCGCCGGAACGATGACCTCGTCGCCGCCGCCGATCCCCAGCGCGGTCAAGATCAGTTCGATGGCGTCGGTGCCGTTGGCGACACCGACGCAACTGCGCGCCCCGCAGTACGTGGCGAACTGCGTCTCGAACCGTTCGACCTCCGGCCCGCCGACGAACCGGCCGTGCTGGAGGACCGCCTTCCACGCCACTTCCACATCCGCCTGCAGGTCGGCGTTGATGTCCACGAGGTCCAGGAAGGGGACCGCACCGGTGTTCCCGTTCATTGCACGACCTCCCCGCAAGCCGGTTCTGGGAGCAGCTGCGGGACTTCCGCGTCAACGGCGGAGCGCTGGGCTGGAACGTCCAGGACCCGTACCGGTCGACCGGTGACCTGTGCCAGGTCCGACGCGCTGAGCACCCGGACGATCTCCAGGCCGCGCCGACCGGAGGTGTTGGGAACTCGGCCGGTGCGCGCGCAGTCGATGAAGTGGGTGTCCTGCACGAGCAGCGGCTCGCGGAACGCCACGTGCGGCGAGACGATGTCGCCGGAGCGGTAGGTGATCGGCATCGCGTGCGCGTCCGCAGGATCGTCGAGGCCGTGCGAGTCGACGCCGATGTCGTAGACGCGGATCCGGTCCTCATCGGAAGTGTCGTCGTAGACCGCCATCTTCTGGTCGCCGACGACCGTCACGCGGCGGACCTTCTGCGGATTGAGCCAGCTGACGTGGACGAAGGCGTAGGTCCCGGACTTCTCCAGTTCCAGGCGCACGTGCGCCACGTCCGCGTGTCGCCCGTCGACGTGATGATGGGCCCACGTGGTGACCGACGCCGGAGTTTCGTCCATCAGGAACGAGATGATCGAGAGGTCGTGCGGTGCGAGGTCCCAGATGACGTTCACGTCCCGTTGGTACAGACCGAGGTTCAGCCGCGCGGTGTCGATGTAGAGCACCCGCCCCAGCTCGCCGGAATCGATGATCTCCTTGAGCTTCCACACGGCGGCGTTGTACTCGAAGGTGTGGCCGGTCATGAGCACCACACCACGTTCATCGGCCACATCGACGAGTCTTCGGGCGTCCTCGATCGAGGTCGCCAGCGGCTTCTCGACGAGGGTGTGCTTTCCCGCGAGCACGGAGCTCAGCGCGATCTGCGCGTGCGAGCACGGTGGAGTTGCCACCACCACCGCGTGCACGTCGGCGAGAACCTCGTCCAGCGCACACGCTGTGCCCACCGCAGGGAAGTTGCGGTGGGCCTCGGCCAGCCGCCCGAGATCCTGGTCGACGACCACCACCTCCACGCCGGGCAAGGTGCTGAGAACGCGTACGTGCTTGGACCCCCAATAGCCGTAACCCACTACTGCGACGATCATCTTGTCCGTTCGATCCACGAGACCTCCAGAAACCGGTTGGGACGCAACAGGGATCCGGTAAGCCATGGTTGACCTTCATGCGACGGTCCGCTTGCTTGGCAATACCAAAGTGGATGCTCCGCCACCGATTTGTGGCACAGCATCGGTGCGGTTCTGTTCACCCACGAGGAGGCGAATCTCCGATTGGGACGCAGCGGTCACCTGCACGCCTCACTGCGGACGCGCGAAGTGACCACGATGGTGGAAGACGAGCGATCTTCGCGGAACCAGTGCGCACATCCGGCGTGCGGAAACCAGATCCACTTGCCGGTCCCTCGGCAGAACCACCGAATGATTACCCACGATCACCGGGTGACACGGCAGGCGGCCCTCGTGGCGGCAGGGGAAAATCGGATCATGCCGAAGATGCGCGCGCTGTTCGTGACCCTCGTGATCGGTTGGGCGTGCATCTCGTGCGGAGTGCACAGCAACACCGTTCCCCCGAGCACGTCCGTGGTGACTTCATCGCCATATCTCTTCTTCGGGTGGGGCAGCCCTCCTGATCCGGTTGCGGTGATGAAGGAAACCGGCGTCAAGGCGTTCACCCTTGCGTTCATCCTCTCCGGCAACGGCTGCGATCCCGCATGGGACGGCGAACGGCCGCTGGACGGCGAGGATGCCACTCAGATCAAGAGGATCCGCGACGCAGGTGGTGACGTCGTCGTCTCCATGGGAGGCAGCGCCCAGGAGGGGCGAAAGCTGGGCGAAGTGTGCCCGGACGAACAGTCCCTGGCGAACGCGTACCAGAAGGTCATCGACGCCTACCAGCTCAAAGCGGTCGAGGTCGACATCGAGAAGCGCGAATTCAAATCCCCTGAAGCGCAGGACCGCGAACTCGGCGCGCTGAAGATCGTCAAGCAGCGCAACCCCGGACTGAAGACGACCCTCGTTTTCCCCACCGAACGCACCGGACCGAGCGACTTCGGCAAGCGGCTCATCCGACGAGCGCACGAGCTCGGCGCCAACGTCGACGTCTTCACGATCATGCCGTTCAACTTCGGGGGCGTCGACATGACCCGCGATACGATCTCGGCCGCCGAAGGACTCGTGTCGGAGATCGCCAGCACCTTCGCAATACCGATCGAAGAGGCGTACCAGAAGGCCGGCATATCGTCCAAGAACGGTGGGTCCGAGGAAACCGTGTCGTTGGCCGACTTCCACAACTTCCTGGACTACGCCAACGACCGATGGCTCGGCCGATTCACCTTCTGGGCGGTCAACCGCGACCGTCCCGGCGACCCGAGTGATGACGCGGGAAGCGGGATCCCTCAGCGCGACTGGGACTTCACCAGAGTCGTAGCGCGCTACCGCTCCACGGAGCCCTGACCGGCCCGGTCCGAGAATCGGAGAACCGAATCTGCCAGTGTCACAAAGCATTTCTGATTGAACAGCCCGGGAGATCGGATGATGTCTCTGCCCCGTCTGCACACCGCCTTGCGCCCGCGAGTGGTCTCTGCCGTGACACGCGGCGTCGTGGAGCCCGTTGTCCGGGCACCTTATCTGAGCATCGCCCGGTGGTTGCCGGAGTTCTTCACCTGGCCCGAGCAAAAGCGTCGATCTTGGCAACGGGACCGGTTGCATGCTGTCTTGCGGCACGCCAAGGAAGAGGTGCCGTACTACCGTGACGTGCTGGCCGGGCGGGACATGGATGACGTGGACCTCGCCGAGCTCCCGGTGATCGACAAGGCGATGATGCGGTCATGCATGGACAACTTCTTGAGCCGGGACTGGCGGGACATTCCGCACATCGCCAAGAAGACCGGTGGTAGTACCGGCGACCCGTTTCAGTACCCGCTCGACAAGCGCGCCTGGACCCACATCTACGCGGCGAACCTGTACTTCTGGGAACGCACTGGCTACCGCTACGGAGACCGCCTGGTCATGGTGGGTTCTCCACCCTCGTTGCAGTCCGCGAGCGAGGGTCTGAAGTTCCGCTTGCGCTCTCTCCTGGAGGGGCGCGTGGTCTCCGCAGCGGGATGCCATGTCGACCCGGAGACGAGCCTGGAACGCGCACTCACGGCCGGACGCGCGCGGGGAGTGCTCTGGTACGGATACGCGAGCCATGTCGCAGCGATGGCCGACGCCGTTCTGGAAGCCGGTGTGCGCGTCTCACCGCCGAAGACGATCGTCACGACGGCTGAGCTGTTGTTCCCGACCTGGCGCGAGCGCATCGAGCAAGCCTTCGAAGCGCCGTTGCGCGATCAGTACGGGTGCAACGACGGCGGCATCCTGTCGCAGGAATGTTCGCGCGGTCGACTTCACCTCGCCGAGAACGTATCGATCGTCGAGATCCTCGACGACGCCGGCCGCCGGTGTCGACCGGGCGAGGAGGGTGACGTGGTCGTGACGAACCTGCACGCCCGGACGCTGCCCTTCCTGCGATACCGGATCGGGGACCGGGCCGTGCTCGGCGCGGCGACATGTCCATGCGGCGCGGAAGGCACATTCCTAGAGCGGGTGGTCGGTCGGCAGGGCGACAGTTTGCACTTGCCGAATGGCAAGCACGTTTCCATGCACCTGCTCGGGAAGTGCTTCTTCGATACCCGTCACGTTCGGCGCTACCAGTTCGTCCAGCCGGAGCCCGGTCGTGTCTTGGTGCGCCTCGAGGTAGAACCGGGTTTCAAGGCGGATGAGCGCTCGATGCTGCTCGGCGAAGTTCAACGCCTGGTGGGCAGCGCAGTCGACATCGACCTGACGACCGACGAGCCCATGGAGCGCACGCGAGGCGGCAAACACCGCGTAGTCGTGCGGACCTTCGACTCTGCGTGACTTCGTTGCGCACTGCGCCAGCTTCGTCGAGCCGCCCGCAGTCGGGCCGCGTCCCGCGGGACGCGGCGGTCGGGGAGCTTCCGGTGTCGCGGCGACGGCCTCCTCTGCAGAGAACTGCGCAGGTGCGGGGAAGGTCTCCCGTGTCGCCGGGCGGCTTTCGCGCCCTGCGGCCGGTGGTCGGCTGACCTAGCGTTGGCACCCATGACCGCACGGAACCGGGAGCATCGCCGCAACACCGGGCGCAGCCGGGATTCCCGCCGCGAGCACCTGTCGATCAACCCGGTGTTCGTCGCCGAACCGGCGCAGGTGCCGCGCAACCGGTTGCCCGCGCGGGAGCTCGATCCCGACGTGGCCTACCAGATCGTGCACGACGAGCTGATGCTGGACGGCAACGCGCGGCTCAACCTCGCCACGTTCGTCACCAGCTGGATGGAACCGCAGGCCGACCGGTTGATGGCGGAGTGCTTCGAGAAGAACATGGTCGACAAGGACGAGTACCCGCGCACGGCCGCGCTGGAGCAGCGCTGCGTGCGGATGCTCGCGGAGCTGTGGCACGCCCCCGACCCCGAGTCCACCATCGGCTGCTCCACCACCGGTTCCAGCGAGGCGTGCATGCTGGCGGGGTTGGCGCTCAAACGCCGTTGGCAGCACGCCCGGCGCGCGGCCGGCCGTTCGACCGGCCGGCCGAACGTCGTGATGGGCGCCAACGTCCAGATCTGCTGGGAGAAGTTCGCGAACTACTGGGACGTCGAGGCGCGGCTGGTGCCGATGGAGGGGGAGCGCTTCCACCTCGACGCCGCCGAAGCCGCCGCCCGCTGCGACGAGAACACCATCGGGGTGGTGGCGGTGCTGGGCTCCACCTTCGACGGCAGCTACGAGCCGGTGGCCGAGATCTGCGCCGCGCTGGACCGGTTGTCCGCCGAGCACGGCTGGGACGTCCCAGTGCACGTCGACGGCGCCTCCGGAGCGATGATCGCCCCGTTCTGCGACCCCGACCTGCGCTGGGACTTCCGGCTGCCGAGAGTCGCCTCGATCAACACCTCCGGGCACAAGTACGGCCTGGTCTACCCGGGCGTGGGCTGGGTGGTGTGGCGGGAGTCGGCCGCGCTGCCGCAGGACCTCGTCTTCGACGTCAACTACCTCGGCGGCAGCATGCCGACGTTCGCGCTGAACTTCTCCCGGCCGGGCGGGCAGGTGGTCGCGCAGTACTACGCGTTCCTGCGGTTGGGTTTCGACGGCTTCCGCAGGGTCCAGCAGACCTGCCGGGACATAGCGACCTCGCTGGCCGACCGGATCGCCGGGCTCGGGCCGTTCCGGTTGCTCACCCGGGGGAACCAGCTGCCGGTGTTCGCCTTCACGCTGCGCGAGGAGGTCACCGGCTACTCGGTCTTCGACGTGTCGGCGCACCTGCGGGAACGCGGTTGGCTGGTCCCGTCCTACGCGTTCCCGGCAGACCGCACCGACCTGGCGGTGCTGCGGATCGTGGTCCGCAACGGCTTCACCCACGACCTCGCGGATCTCCTGGTCGAGGACCTCGAACGATCCATCGCGGAGCTGCAGCGGCAGCCTGAACCGGTGCGTGGCGTGGAGCACAGCTCGTTCGCGCACGGCAGCGGCATGCCGCAGCGGGGCTGAACCGGCGGGGCCGCCGCAATGCAGGCGATCCCGGCGCGCGATCATGGACGCATGCAGGTGCTCGACGACGTTGACCGCTGGATCGCGACCGCGCTCCAGCGGTCAACGGCAGAGCGAGCCGGATCCCGACCTATCCCGGCGGCACGTCGATGATGTGAGGCGGATTGCTGCCGTAGAGGTTCTGGATTCTCAGGACGCCCTCAGCGCAGTCCAGTGACCACTCAGCCGCCATCTCCCAGCCCTGGTCGACACCCCACGACGATGAGGTCCGCCGCGATCGAGGATCGTCGCTGCTTGATCACTCTCAGCCGGGTTCGTCATGCCGCGTCGCCGGTCAACGCGAGGCACCGACTCCACAGAAGTCCACAGCTACAATCCGATCTGTGCTCGCCGTAGAACGCCATGCCCTGATCACCGAGATGGTGCGCAGCGCGCAGATCGTCAGCACTGACACGCTCGTGCGGGAGCTGGCCGTCTCCGGGGAAACTATCCGGCGAGATCTCGTGGCGCTCGAGGAACGCGGAGTGCTCACCCGGGTGCACGGCGGCGCGGCGAGCACGGAGCCGCCGATTTCACAGGAACCGCCCATCGAGCAGCGCCAGCGCCTGGGCGCCGGGAACAAGAGCAGGATCGGCCGTGCGGCCGCTTCGCTCGTGCGGGACGGTCAGATCATCATGATCGACGTCGGGACCACGGCGGCCGCGGTGGCCCGGGCGCTCCCAGCTGGGCTGTCAGCGACGGTGCTGACCAACTCGCTAGTCGTCGCCTCGGAGCTGGCCGATCGCGCCGGGCTCGACGTCCTGGTCTCAGGTGGGCGAGTGCGGCCCGGAGACCTCGCTCTGTCGAACGCGACTGCCGCCGGTTTCTTCGCCGAGGCCTACCCGGACGTCGCCTTCCTCGGCTCGGGAGGCCTGCACCCCGAAGCCGGCCTCACCGACTACCACCTCGAAGAGATCGCGGTGCGCCGGACCGTGCTCGCCAACGCCCACCGCTCCTACGCCTTGGTCTCCAGCGAGAAGTTCGGCCGAATCGCCGGCCACCACGTCTGCTCCCTCGACCAGCTCACCGGTGTCGTCGTGGACACCGAGCCCACCGGCGACCTGCGCGATGCGCTCTCCGAGGCAGCCGTCGAAGTAGTCACCGCCTAATCGCACTGCGGGCCCCCCGCCCGGATACGGGGATGCACCAACACACCGGCATGCACTCTGATCGGGAATTGGTACGCGCTTCGCGTTGACCCGTCACACTGGCCGCTCCCCCTCATCAGCCTCGGTTGCCAGACCCCGAAACCCCACATCCGGACCAGGACGGGGGCGCGAACTAGCGCGTGTCTCTCAAAGCGTGGACCCAGGTGACGATCGCCTTCAGCACGGCCCCGCCGCGGAAGGTCAACGCGAGCTTGTCGTAGCGGGTGGCCAACCCGCGCCACTGCTTGACGTGGCAGAAGCCGCGTTCGACGACGTTGCGGTTGCGGTAGTCGACACGGTCGAACGCGGGTGGGCGACCGCCTCGTGAACCACGCCGTCGGCGGTGTCCTTGCTGGTCGGCGGATTCAGGGATGACCGTGACGATCCGCCGCGCACGCAGGTGGCGGCGGATCGAGCGGGAGGAATAGGCCTTGCCCGCTCGTAGCCGTTCGGGTCGGGTCCGGGGACGGCCGGGGCCCGCCCTGGCGACGCTCAGGTGCGCCATCAGATGCGGGAACATCGGCGAGTCCGCGCCCTGGCCGGGCCCGACCAGCACCACGATGGGCCGGCCGTGTCCGTCAACGAGTTGGTGGATCTTCGTCGACAGGCCGCCGCAGGACCGGCCCAAGGCGTGATCGCCGGGCTCGGCGAGCAGATTCGTGTAGTTTCCGACCTTCCCCCCTCCCATGTCACGCTCGAGGGTGGCAGCGTGCTGGTGGGCGCGGATGATGGTGGAGTCCACGCTGACTGCCCAGTTCACGATCCCGGCAGTATCGGCGTCGGTGAGCAGAGCAGCGAGAGCGTGGCCCCAGGTGCCATCACCCGCATAGCGGCGGTGCCGCTTCCACAAGGTCTGCCACGGCCCGAACTCGGCTGGGACATCGCGCCAGGCCAGGCCGCATCGGTACCGGTAGAGGATGCCCTCCACGACTCGCCGCGAGTCGCGGAACGGCCGCCCACGCCGCCCGTCCGACGAGGGCAAGAGCGAGGCCAGGCGGGCCCACTGGGCATCGGTCAGGACAGCAGTGCGCGACACCGATCAAGCACCACCATCATGGGCTGCCGCGACACCGCCAGTCATAGAACGCCGACGGGCTCACGGCCAGAACTGGCACAAGGGACGGACGGGATAGGTGGTCTTCTCCGCGGCGATGAACTGTAGATCACCTCTCGGGTCACCGGTCTGTCTCCCGGGCGGAGAAGACCGCGGCTTTTCGCAGGACCTCCTTCTCCAGCTCGACTTCGGCGACCCAGCGCTAGTCGGGCCAGGTCGGTGCGTTCGGCGCCGGTGACCGCCGCCATGCCCTCGCAGCGTTTCCGGCGCAGGCCCTCGCCACAGTTGCGCAGCGTCTCGTAGTTCACCCCGAGCTCGCGAGCTACGTCGCGGACCGACCGGCCGCCGTCGAGCGCCAGCTCGACAGCGTTGCGGCGGAACTCCTCGGGGCACTTGCTTCGACGCCCCATCCCGCGTCCTCCTCCTCGGCTACTGCCAAGTCGGGAGGTGTCCGACCCGTAGGTGTCACTGCACTCCTGCGCCGCCGCCGTCCGTGGCCGCCCGCCGTAAGCTGCGCGGTCGCGCTATGCGCCGTATCCGCCGTCGATCCTCAGCACTGCGCCGGTGACGTAGGAGGCCTGCGGGCTGGCGAGGAAGACAACGCCTGCGGCGATCTCCTCCGGCCTGCCGTGCCGCCCCATCGCCGTTGTCGAAAGGAACATGGATGCGGCCGGGCCGTCGGCGGGGTTCATCTCGGTGTCGATGAACCCGGGCTGGATCACGTTGACGGTGATGCCCCGATGCGCCAGATCGCGGGCTGCGCCCCGGCTATAGCCCTCGAGGGCCGACTTGGAGCCCGCGTAGTCGGTCATCCCGGGAAAACCCACCCGCGTTCCCACACCCGAGCTGATGCTCACGATCCGCCCGCCATCGGGCAGCAGCGGGAACGCCGCCCTGATCGCGGCTACGACACTGGTGTAGTTGATGGCGAGCTGGCGGTCGAAGGCGGACTCGTCGGCGAGCTCACTGTCAATCGGGGCAGCGGCGGTGAAGCCCGCGTTGTTGACCAGAATGTCCAGCTTTCCGAACTGCTGGACCACGTTGTGGATCAGGCCAGCCGCCTGCGTCGCATCCGCCTGGTCGGCCCGGAAGGCCGCCGCGCGCACTCCCTTTGCCTCCAGGTCGGCGACCACGGCCTTGGCCTGATCCGCCGAGGACGAGTAGCTGATCGCGACGTCAGCTCCTTCGTCAGCCAGCGCCAGCGCCGACGCCGCCCCGATCCCCCGCGACCCGCCGGTCACGATCGCCACCTTGTTGTCCAGCTTTCCCATGTGCTTCCCACTTCCCTAGATGCAACGTGCCACGGGGTTCTTGACCGTGCGGTCCACCATAAGCATGGTGGACCGCACGGTCAAGAACCCGTATCCTGGTTCGCATGGCACGTCCGCGAGCGTTCGACGAGAAGCAGGTGCTGAACGCTGTTCGTGATCAGTTCTGGAACGCCGGTTACGCCGCGACCTCGCTGGAAGACCTGATGCGGGTCAGCGGGCTGGGCAAAGGCAGCCTGTATGCAGCGTTCGGCGACAAGCGTCAGCTCTTCCTCCGGGCGCTGCGCAGCTACACTGACGACAGCCATGGCCATCTTCGGGAAGCCCTCGCCGAGGCTCCACGGGCCCTGGACGCACTACGCATGCTCCTCGAGGCACCGATCGACGACCCGACGGGCGCCGGCACGCGACGTGGCTGCATGTTGGCCAACAGCACCTGCGAACTCGGTCACGCCGATCCGGAAGTCCTCATCCACGCCCACCGCACCTACGAGACGTCCACCGCGCTGATCGCCGACTGCGTGGCCCGTGCCCAACGCGAGGGCGACGTGCCGGTCGGAGCGGATCCGATCGCGCTAGCGCGGGCCCTCCTGGCCGCGCAACAAGGGATCGTGTTCATGGGCCGGACCGGGTTGGGCACGGCCACACTCACTGCCACGGCACGATCACTCGCGGCTCAACTCCTGCCGGACCACTCCGGCGACTGAACCGACAGGTGCTAACGGACCGTTCGCACTGTCTGCCAGACGCTCGGGCACCGCGCCGTCCGGGTCGGTTGCCGACCTGGCCGTCTGACTCGCGCGGCGACCGCCGGGAAAGAGACACCTTTGCGCCGCTCTGGAACGCTCGTGCTCGTCGCCACCTGTGACACCTCGGCCTCCCAAGCAGAACCACCGTCGGCACCGCCCAGCGGGGGACCGCCCGAGTTGGCCGGCGTTCCCGACGACATCGAGTTCGCCACCAAGCCCGCACTCGCAGCCGACATGCTGACCCGTGCTCTGCGCGCCGGAGCGCCGGCCCGGTGGGCCACCGGGGACGAGGCCTACGGCGTCGACCCGGCCCTCGGTTGTCTACGAAGATCCACCGCGCAAAGCAGTGGCGCGGGTTGGCCACCCGCTACGACAAGCTCGCGTTGACCTTCCGCGGCGAAGCCGTGCCGAAGGCGATCGTCACCTGGCTTCGCGCTTTGGGAGACACGCCCTAGCGCGCGTCTGAAGCACAGGCGCCCCAGAGAACATCTCCCGCCACTCTGCATGCGGCGGCGTGCTCTCACCGACGCGAATGCACACCGGGGATGGCCTGCGTCACATCGAGCCGCCTTGACACCGACATCCAACGAATCCCATACTCCTCCACAATCACCCACAGTTTTCCACAGGAACGGTCAAAGATGCTCGTTGCTGAGCGGCACGACCGCATCAACCAGGCGATCCGGTCCGGCCGGGTCATCTCGACAGCGGAGTTCTCCGAACTGCTGGAGGTCTCCACCGAGACCATCCGGCGCGATCTCGCCGAGCTGGAAGGCAAAGGCGTCCTGACGCGCGTCCGGGGCGGTGCCGTGCGCACCGGTCACCTCGGCGACGAGGCTCCCTTCCTGGAGCGCTCCAGCACCGCGCAGCAGGCCAAGTCGGTCATCGGCCGGCTGGCGGCGCAGCTCATCCAGCCGGGTCAGACGGTCGTCATCGACGTCGGCACGACCGCGGTCGAGCTCGCTCGCTCCATCCCGAAGGACTTCACCGGCGTGGTGGCGACGTGCTCGATGCGGGTCGCCACCGAACTCGCCGATGTCCCGGGAGTTGAGCTGCACGTCAGCGGCGGCCGCATGCGGCGCGGTGACCTGGCCCTGTCCGGCCCGGTGGCTCACGATTTCTTCGAGGAAATCCACGCCGACGTCGCGTTCCTCGGCTCCGGTGGACTGGCCGCCGGAGCCGGACTGACCGACTTCCACCTCGACGAATGCCACGTGCGGCGAGCCATGATCCGTAACTGCGCCGCGAGCTACGCGCTGGTCGACAGCACCAAGCACCAACGCGTCACCCCGTACCGCGTCGCAGCGCTGGATCAGCTCTCCGGCGTGGTCACCGACCAGGAACCCCCGACGGAGCTGGCCCGGGCGATCGCCGAATCCGGCGGCCGGATCATCCAGCCCGAAGACCAACAGAACACCCCGGCAGCCGGCACATCGCGGCCCGGCGGAGCAGAAGAGGGAGGGCGGAAATGACAACGCCCGGTGAGCGCGGCAACGGCCTCTCAGAGTTCGGCTACGCGCAGGAGATGAAACGCGAGCTCGGCTGGTACACCTCCTTCGCGGTGGCCTTCGGATTCGTCTCGATCGCGACCGGCATCTTCACCGCCTACGGCTCGGTGCTCAGCTCGTCCGGACCGATGGGCATCTGGACCTGGCCGGTCGTGGTCATCGGCCAGCTGAGCGTGGCGCTGATCTTCGGTGCGCTGGCGGCGCGGATCCCGGTCAGCGGCTACTCGTACCAGTGGATCTCCCGGCTGGCGAACCCGATCCTGGGCTGGATCATGGGCTGGGTGTCGTTCACCTTCCTCGGCGTGGTCGTCGTCGCTGTGGACTACACAATCGCCGCGACCATCCTGCCGGTGTTGTTCCAGTACCAGGGCACCAACGAGAACGCCTGGGCCATCACTGCGGTCGTGCTGCTGCTGCAGGCGATCCTGGTGGCGCTGTCGACCCGGGCCACGCAGCGGGTCAACAACGTGGCGGTGACCATCCAGCTGATCGGGATGGTGTCGCTGACAGTGCTGCTGTTCGTGGTCGGCGGCATCACCGGGCAGCTCGACTTCAGCACCCTGTTCAGCACCGGCGACATCCCGAGCGAGGGCTACTTCGCGCTGGGCGGCCTGACCTCGGCCGGACCGTGGGCGATGGGCTTCCTGCTCGGCGCGTTCACCATCGTCGGCTTCGAGTCCGCGGCGAACCTGGCCGAGGAGACCAAGGACCCGGCGCGGGTGGTCCCCAAGGCGATGGCCCAGGCAGTGGTCGGCCTCGGCGTGCTCGGCATGCTGTTCCTCGTCGCGGTGACGGCGCTGGCAGGCGACCCGGTGGCGCTGGCGCAGTCCGACACCCCGGTGGCCGATGTGATCGCCCGCGTGCTCGGCTCCTACGTCGGCAAGGCGCTGCTGGTGCTGGTCGTGCTCTCGATCTTCTCGTGCGGTCTGGTGATCTCGCTCAGCGGCGCCCGCCTGGTGTGGGCCATGTCCCGCGACAAGAGGTTCCCCGCCTGGCAGCTGCTCAACAGGATCAACGGATCGACGGGCACCCCGATGAACGCCTCGGTGTTCATGTTCGTGGTCAGCCAAATCGTGCTGGCACTGTTCGCTGGCTCCACCCAGGCGCTGTTCTCGCTGTTCTCAGCAGCCACGCTGCTGCCCGCGCTGATCTACGCGGCGACGGTGCTGCTCTACATCGTCAAGCGCAAGAACCTGCCGCCGTCGAAGGGCTTCGAACTCGGCCGCATGGAGATCCCGGTGCTGGTGCTGGCGGTCGTCTGGCTGGCCTTCGAGCTGCTGATCTTCCGGGACGCCTCGTTCGCCGAGCCCTGGCTGTACGTGCTCGTCATGTTCGCCATCGGCGCGGTCTACCTGGTCTACCTGCTGGTGCGCCACGGCGCGAAGAGCCTGTCGATGCCGGACCTGCACGACATCGACAAGGCGCTGGACGCCGACCCGAACCAGGCTCCGAGCAACTCGGGAGGTAACCGGTGACCACCGTCCTGGCGATCGATCAGGGAACCTCGGGCACCAAGGCAATGGTGGTCGACGGCGGCGGCCGCGTGCTCAGCGTCGTCGAACTCCCTGTGCACCCCCGTTACCTCTCCGGTGGCGGGGTGGAACAGGACCCGCAGGAACTGCTCGACTCCGTGCTGGCGTCAGGGCGGCGGGCCGTCGCCGAAGTGGGGGTGCGCGTCGACTGCGTGACGCTGGCCAACCAGGGCGAGACGGTGCTCGCCTGGGACCCCGCGACGGGACGCCCGCTGACACAGGCGATCGTCTGGCAGGACCGGCGCTCCGCGGAGATCTGCGCGAAGCGCAGCGACTCGGCGGAGGCGATCGGCCAGCGCACCGGGTTGGTGCTGGACCCGTACTTCTCAGCGCCAAAGATGCGCTGGATCCGCGAACAGCTGACCACCGACGGCGTGGTGACCACATCGGACACCTGGCTGATCCACCAGCTCACCGGCGAGTTCGTGACCGACGCCAGCACTGCCAGTCGATCGCTGCTCACCGACCTGGACTCGGTGTCGTGGGATCCAGAACTGCTGGCGGCGTTTGACCTCACCGGTGAGGCCCTGCCGCGCATCGCCGCCAACGACGAAATGGTCGGTGAGACCACTCTCTTCGGCGGCACGGTGCCGGTCGGCGGCCTCGTCGTCGACCAGCAGGCCGCTCTTCTGGCGCAACGATGCCTCTCCCCCGGCGAGGCCAAGTGCACCTTCGGCACCGGAGCCTTCCTGCTGGCCAACATGGGTCCGACACCGGTCCGCTCCAGCGCGGGACTAGCAGCCTCCGTCGCGTGGCGGGTGCGCGGCGAAACGTCGTACTGCTTCGACGGGCAAGTCGCCACAGCGGCTTCGGCTGTGCGGTGGCTGCAGGACCTGGGGCTGATCCAGGGCGCAGCAGACCTGGATCGCGTGGCGGTGGCCGACAGCGACGGAGTGCTGTGCGTGCCCGCACTGGCCGGCTTGTCGGCCCCGTGGTGGGCGCCGGAGGCGAAGGCCAGCTTCAGCGGCATGACTCTGTCCACAGAGGTCGGTCACCTGATCAAGTCGGTGCTGGACGGCATCGCCGCGCAGGTCGCCGAGCTCGCGGACTGCGCCGCCCAAGACGTCGGCGAACCGCTGCGGCGGCTGCGGGTGGACGGCGGGCTCACCCGCAGCCAGGTGCTGATGCAGGCCGTCGCCGACCTGCTGCAGGTCCAAGTCGACGTGTTCCCCTCGGCGCACGCAACGGCGCTCGGCGCGGCCGGATTCGCCCGCGCTGCGGCCGATCCCGGGCTTGCGCTCGAGCAGGCGATCATCGACTGGACACCGAGCACTAGCTTTACCCCGCAACTGGGTGCCGACGACGCTGCCGAGTTCCGCGCCCGATGGCGCACTGCAGTCGACGCCGCGCTCAGCAGCGATCGCGAGAATCTGGAGGAGTCATGACTTCGGCACACGACACGGAAGTCGTCGATGTGGCCGTCATCGGTGCCGGCGTGGTCGGTTCGGCGATCGCTCGACTGCTGGCTGGGCACCAGCTCGAGGTGGCGCTGATCGAGTCGCGCTGCGACGTCGGCGACGGCACGAGCAAAGCGAACACGGCGATCCTGCACACCGGCTTCGACGCCAAACCGGGGACCCTGGAATCACAGCTGGTGTCCCGGGGATACCACCTGCTCAAGGCCTACGCCGACGAAACCGGCATCCCCTACGAACCGACCGGTGCGCTGCTGGTCGCCTGGGACGAGGAACAGCTGGCCGCGCTGCCCGGATTGCAGGAGAAAGCTGCGCAGAACGGCTACGCCGAGACCGAGATCGTCGGCCCGGACGACGTCTACCGGCAGGTGCCAACGCTGGGCCCGGGAGCGTTGGGCGGCCTGACGGTGCCCGGTGAATCGATCATCTGCACCTGGACCACGAACCTCGCGCTGGCCACGGACGCGGTGCGGCGAGGCACCCGGCTGCTGCGTTCACACCGGGTTGAGTCGGTGACCGTTGGCGCTGACGAGACGGTCCTGCACACCAACCGGGGCGACGTCCGCGCCCGCTGGGTCATCAACGCCGCCGGACTGGGCAGCGACGTCATCGACGCCCAGTTCGGCCACGACCGGTTCCACCTGCACCCGCGGCGCGGCGAACTGCTGGTCTTCGACAAGCAGACCCGTCCGATGGTGAACAAGATCGTGCTCCCGGTGCCGTCCAAGCTGGGCAAAGGCGTGCTGGTCTCCCCCACCATCTACGGCAACGTCATGCTGGGCCCCACCGCCGAGGACATGACCAACCGCAGCGACACCTCGACCACCGAGGACGGCTACAAGTTCCTGCAGGAGAAGGGCGAACGCATCATGCCCCAGCTCCTCAAGGAGGAAGTGACCGCGACTTACGCGGGGCTGCGAGCCGCCAGCGACGCCCCGGACTACACCGTGGAGGTCGACGCTCCGCAGCGCTACGCCGTCGCCGGCGGGATCCGCTCCACCGGCCTGACCTCCGGCATGGCCATCGCCGAACACCTGCTGGGACTGCTGGAGAAGGCCGGCCTGGAACTGCACGAACGCACGGACCTGCCGGATGCGCCGCAGATGCCCAACATCGGCGAGGCCTACCTGCGGCCCTACGCCGACAGCGACCGCATCGCGGCCGACCCCGCCTACGGCACCGTGATGTGCTTCTGCGAGCGCGTCACCAAGGGCGAGATCCGCGACGCGCTGAACAGCACCATCCCACCCTGCGATCTGGACGGACTGCGGCGGCGAACGCGCGCGATGAACGGACGCTGCCAGGGCTTCTACTGCGGCGCGAACGTGACGGAAATGCTGCAGGACAGCGAGAGGAAGGCACACCGATGAGCACGGCACGCACGCGGCTGACCCCGGAGGTCGCGATCGTCGGGGCGGGCCCGGCGGGCCTGCGCGCGGCCCAGGAACTGGCGCCGGCCGTGCCGGGCGAGGTACTGGTGCTGGACCGGGAGCAGCAGGCCGGCGGCATCCCGCGGCACTGCGACCACCCCGGCTTCGGCATCCGCGACCTGCACCGGTTCCACAGCGGACCGGCCTACGCCCGCCGCATGGTCGACAGCGCCGAGCAAGCCGGCGCGGTGATCCGCACCAGCGCGATGGTCACCGGCTGGTCCTCCGACGGCGGCCTGGAAGTGACCACCCCGGACGGCCTGTTCGAGGTGCACGCCGGGGCGATCGTGCTGGCCACCGGCGCTCGCGAGCGGCCGCGCACCGCTCGGATGGTGCCCGGCGACCGCCCCGACGGGATCTTCACGACCGGCCAGCTGCAGAACATGGTCCACCTGCACCACCGCAAGGTCGGCACCAAAGCGGTGATCGTCGGCAGCGAACTCGTCTCCTGGTCAGCGGTGCTGACGTTGCGCGATGCCGACTGCGAGACCGTACTGATGACCAGCGAACACCCCAAGGTCGAGTCCTACGCGCTGTTCTCCGTACCGGGCAAACTCGGCCTGCGCGTCCCGGTGCGCACCCACACCAAGATCACCCGGATCATCGGCAAACCGCGGGTCGAAGCCGTTGAAGTCGAAGACCTCGTCACCGGACGCCGCGACACCGTCCCCTGCGACACCGTGGTGTTCACCGGCGACTGGATCCCGGACAACGAACTGGTCCGCGCCGCCGGTCTGGAACTCGACCCCGGCACGCTCGGACCGATCGTGGATACCGAACTGCGCACCGAACGTCCCGGCGTCTTCGCCGCGGGCAACGTGCTGCACCCGGTCGACACCGCCGACATCGCCGCACTCGACGGCAAGCAGGTCGCGGCCAGCGTCCTGGACCACCTGCGCGAGAAACGGCGCCCCTCGGAGAAGAGCATCCGGATCGTCGCCGACGAACCGCTGCGGTGGATCTCGCCGATGGTGCGCCGCGTCGACGACCGCCGCCCCGCCCGCAACCGGCTCCTGGCCTGGGTCGACCAGTACGTCGCCTTCCCTCGGGTCGTGGCCACCCAGAACGGCCAGGTCGTGGCAGAAAAGCGATTGCCGTGGCCCGCTGCCCCCGGCCGGGTGTTCCGCATCCCAGGCGACCTGCTCGACGCCGCCCGCCCCGGTGAAGGCGACGTGCACATCTCGCTGCGCCGATGACGCCCCGAACCGCCGTCGTCGACCTCGACGGCGTGCTCTACACCGCCGACACCTTCGCCGCCTTGGCGATCCACCAGTACCGACGCTCCCCCGCACGGGCGCTCGCAGTCGCCGCGAGAGCCCCGCGCCTCGCCCGTGACTGGCGCCATGAACACCTGCGCCCCGGCGTGCTGCGAACACTGGCCACCCGCGCAGTGGCCGGCATGACGCGGCCCGCCTACGACGCCCTGGCCCGCAAACTCGCGGACCAGATGGCCCGATCATCCCGCGTCGCGTGGGACGGAGTCGCAGTCCTCCGTGGACTCCACGACGCCGGATGGCGCGTCATCGTCGCAACCGCTTCGGAACACGAACTCGCCGCGGCCTACCTGCGCGGGATCGGCCTCGGAGCGGTGGAACTCGTCGCCTCCCACCTCGACCCCACCGCCGGCCGCTTCATCGTGCACAACCACGGAAAGGAGAAGGTGCGCCAGCTCGAACTCATCGACTGCCCACGCTGGGACCGGGCCTACACCGACTCCCTGTCAGACCTCCCCCTCCTAGCAGGAGCCGCACAACCGGTACTGGTCAACGCATCCGCCGCTCTCACCCGCACAGCAGCCGAACGATTGGGCAGCACCCCAGAGGTCGTCCAGTGGGCAGGTAGGTGATGTCACCGACAAACCGCTGGCCGGGTGCTTTCGCGGTGAAGTCTCGCCTGAGCTGGTAGGCCTGCCGGGAGATGTCCAGCACCCTGCACGTCACCGCGACCGGCACCCGGATCGGGGCGCCGGCCGCGGCCAGTTCACGCCACGAGCGGGAAAACTATTTCCCCGGCAGATTGCCCTGCGACAAGTACGCGGCGGCCTTGCGCAGGACCTCGTTCCCCTGCTCCAACAACCGGTTGCGCTCCCGCAAGTCGGCAGACTCCTCACGAGTCACCCCGGCGCGTATGCCGTCGGCGACGTCGGCGGCACGCAATCAGTTGGCCAGACAGAACTCGGAGATCCCGAAATCCTTGGCGACCTGCTTCAACGGAACCTCGCCACGACGGGCCACCGCCACCACGTCATCACGGAACTCCTGCGGGCAGGGCTTGGGCACGGTGGCCTCCTTCCAGGTGAGGCCACGGCCTCACACGTCAGGTAAGAACGACCCCTGGGCAGCCCCCTTTGACGCAGCCCTGGGGTCCATCGTCCTGCCACCGATTTCCTGGAACGTTGTGCTGCGTTCCGCGGCTGGCATAGCGCAGGCCACACCAGCAGCCGTGTTGAGATCCGAGTAGGTCCGGGCCGAGCAGTCCACATAAGAATGGGAAGCTCGCTACGCCGTCCGCACCGGCGTTGAGGGCACCGTCCACCAGGCTGTCGCGATCACTGGGGTGCGTCGCATAAGCTGTGTTCACATGCTCAAGACACGTATCGGGCGGTGAGGACCGACAGCCCGGCTGCTCCGGGCTAGAGCAAATCCAGCTTCGCCTGCGTTCCCTCTCGGCTCGACCAGATTGCCAGACCGCTGACCAACAGGCACAGCATCAGGAATGCCGTGATCAGGGTTGTGCCGTGGCCGTTGATGTTGTATAGCGCGGTGGCGATCATCGGCGTCAGGCCCGCGCCCAGGGTGGAGGCCGTCTGGTATGCCAGCGACGCGCCGGTGTACCGGATGCGGGTCGGGAAAAGCTCTGCGGTGAACGCCGCGAACGGCCCGAAGATGGGTCCCTGGACCAGCATTTGGGCCGCCACGATCGCCAGCAGGACGCTCCAGAACCCTGCGCTCTTTAGCATTGCGAGCAGCGGGAATGCCAGCAGCAGGCCGAGCGCCACGCCCGCGAGCATGACCGGTCGGCGGCCGAAGTGGTCGCTGAGCCGGGCGGTCACCGCGATCATGATCATCAGCCCGACGGCGCCGGCGATGTGTAGGTTCAGTGCCAGCGAGCGGTCCATCCCGTGGTCGACGACGAACGCCGTCGACCAGACGACGAAGAGCCCCTGCACCACGTACGGCGTGATACCGGCGGCGATCGCCAGCGCCAGTGGCTTCCAGTGCTTCCCGAACACCTCGCGCACCGGGGTTGCCTTCGCCTCGCCTGCTTGCGCCAGCCGCTCGAACACCGGCGTCTCGGCCACCTTGGCGCGGACGAACAGGCCGAACGCGACAAGTCCGAAGCTGATCACGAACGGAGCCCGCCAGCCCCAGCTGTAGAAGGCGTCGTCGGGCAGCAGTGCAAACAGGCCCAGCACCGCGGTGGCGGTCACTGTGCCCGCCGGGCCGCCGAGGTTCGCGAAACTGGCTGCGAATCCGCGTTTTCCGCCCGGGGCGTGCTCGAGTGCGACCAGCATCGAACCGCCCCACTCACCGCCCACGGCGATGCCCTGGACCACCCGGAGCAGCACCAGCAGGACCGGAGCCGCCGCGCCGATCGTGGCGTAGGAGGGCAGCAGCCCGATCAGAGCGCTCGCCACACCCATCAGTACGAGCGTGCTTATCAGCACGGTCTTGCGTCCCTTGCGATCGCCGATGGGGCCGAAGATCAGCCCGCCCAGCGGGCGCGCCAGGTAGCCCGCGGCCATCGTGCCGAAGGAGGCGAACAGCGCCAGGCCTGGGCTCATGTGGGCGAAGAACACCGGGCCGAAGACCAGGCTGGCCGCCGCCGCGTACAGCATCAGGTCATAGAACTCGATGGCGCTGCCTAGGAAGCTCGATAGCAGGACGCGCCGCATGTGCGGGGTGTTCAGCGACTCTTCGGCCGTGGTGTTCGGTGTCGTGTTCTGCTCCTGTGGTGCGGTCACGCTGACTTCCCTTCCGGGCGAGCTGCGGCGCCGATGGGGATCCGCATCAGGTCGTCGCCGACGAAGACCGGGCCGGCGAAGTGGTTGCGGGCGGTCTCCCAGCGGTGCCTGGGTCGGTTGCCCGGGACGAAGTGGTGCAGGACCAGAGCTCCGGCGCCCGCTTCGGTCGCGATGCGCGCGGTGTCGCGGATGCCGGTGTGCGCGTTCAGGTGATGGTCGATCATGGTGCGCTCTTCCGGGGTCGCGCCGTCGCCGTAGCGCTCGGTGATCCACGCCTCGTCGATCACCTCGTGCAGCAGCAGGTCAGTGTCGCGAGCGAGGCGGACCAGGTTCTCGCACGGCGCGGTGTCGCCGGAGATCGTCACCGAGCCAGCCGGGGTGTCGATGCGGTAGGCGTAGGCCGGGGCCACCGGGGGGTGCCGGACGAGGATCGCGGACACCGTGACCCGTTCGTCGGCGAAGACGACCACTGGTTCCATCGCCGGGACCGGGTTGTCGTTGGCGTGGAACCCAAGCTCGGTGGGCAGCTCGATCTCGCTGGGCGCGAACAGGTCGTTCGGCGCCGGGCGCAGTGAGTCGCGGAACCGGTCGTTGAGGTCGGTCGCGCTGGCGCGCATCGAGTATTCCCAGAAACCGACGATGCCGGGCGTCGGATCGTCGGGGTAGAGCACGCCGGGATTGGTTTCGGCTCGCGGCGAGGCCGGGACGATCGCGCCGCGGTCGGCGGGACCGATGATCGGGATGGGCGGACCTGCGTGGTTCTCCAGCCCGAACATGCCGAAGATGCCGAGGCTGGCCAGGTCCACCACGTGATCGGAGTGCAGGTGGGTGATGAACACGCCACGCAGCCGTTCGATGTCGAGTCCCGCCAGCCTGAGCTGCCGTCCAACGCCGCTACCGCAGTCGAACAAGTAGATGGCCTCGCCGACTACGACCGCAGTGGCGATGCCCGCGCGGTCGGTCCACCAGCGCGGCCCGCCGCTGGTGCCAAGCAGCACGACGCTGGCTTCGCCCTCCTCGGGCGGCGCAGCTCCTTCGCTGCGTAGTACCTGACTCATCGGTGGTGCGGCTCCTTCTGGACTGGTGTGGTTCCGGCCACAAGCCACTGTCCGGCCGCCGCAAAGATTTGTAAAACGATTGTTTCTGAGGTTTCACATAGGGAGTGCTTATTTTCCGGTACACGTTGCGGCAGGTCGAGTACTTCGTGGCCGCCGCCGAGCACGGCTCGATCAGCGCCGCCGCACAGGCCTGTCAGGTTTCGCAGGCCGGGGTGTCCCTGGCCATCGCAGAACTGGAGCGCGCGCTGCAGGTACAGCTGAGCGTCCGGCAGCGGGCCAAGGGCTTGACGTTGACCTCTGCCGGGCAGAACTTCCTGGTCGAGGCCAGGCAGCTGCTTCGGCAGGCAGCGGAGCTGGAAGCCAGCGCGCTGGGCAATGACATTGCCGGGCGGCTCGCGATCGGCTGCTACTCGACGCTAGCTGCGTTCATGATGCCTCCGCTGATTTGCGAATTAGCGCTGCCGAACCCGGGCCTCCAGTTGACGTTCCGGGAGGGTTCCTCGGACGAGTTGCAGGAGCTGATGCTGGCTGGGCGGCTCGACGCGGTCATCGTGCATCGGCGACACCTGGTTCCCAGAGTCGAGGCGCACGTCATCCAGGAACGTGCTCCGCACGTGATCCTGCCCGCAGGGCATCCGCTGGCCGGTGGCGAGGCCGTCCGCTTGGCAGACCTGCGGGGCGAGGAGATGGTCCTGCTCGACATCCCTTCGGTGCGCGACAACCTGCTGCCGTCGGTGCGTTCGTGCGGGCTCGATCCGGTGATCGGGTGGCGCTCGGCTGACTTCGAGACGGTGCGCGCGCTCGTCGCACGCGGCTTGGGCTACTCGATTCTGATGCAGTTGCCGCCGACCGACGTGAGCTACGAGGGCCTGCCGCTGGTGGCGCGCCCGATCGAGGACGACGTGGAGCGCAGCGACATCTGCGTCGGGTACCCGCGCAACCAGCGCATGCCCCGTCGGGTTTCGGCGTTGATCGACCGCTGCCGGGCGATCTTTCCGTTGCGTGGTCAGGGAATCCGCGCCCTCCCTTGACCCTGCGCTTGCCGGGAATGTCATTCATCGGGGTCAGGCTGCATGTTGGTACTCGTTGAGGATGCCGCCCAGGCGTCGCAGACAAGGAAGAACACATCCTTGACACCACGATTCTTCAGTCCAATCAGGACGCTCATCCGAAACTTCGCGCCCTCACCACCGCCTTGGCACTGGTCCCGTTACGGGAGTTCGGGGAGCCACGACCAGCCGGATCACCCTTGTCATAACCGAGATGGCTGGTCATCTCAGCCTGCAGACCGCGCTCGAGGACGGCCTTGACCAGCTCGGGCAGGAACCCGCCCTGGCCGGTCAACACCAACCCACCTTCGTCTACTTTGGACATCACATCGTCGAGAAGACCAGCCTCGACCATCTCATCGACCGTCTCCCGAGCCGACAACGGCGGCTGGACAGTGGCTGCCTCGAACGGGCCATGCCCCGGCTGCTGCGTATCCGTCATGGGTCGTACTCCAATCACAAAGTGATCTCATACACAACCCATCTGACACGCCCGACCATTACCGGCAGCGCTACCGGTGGTACCGGTGTTGCTCGTGGTGTTACTGCTGGCCATAAGGGGTCTGCTACTCCTCAATCACGTCCCACCCAGGCTAACCCGAACCGATCCAGGCGTCTCACCCCAGTCAGACAGGGAGGGGGTCAAGGGTGCGATGGCCGATGGCATCGCGTACGAGTGCTGCACCGCCAATCTCAACCCGCCACTCGGCCCAGTCGTCACCTGTCAGCACGCACACCACGATCATCGAACCACCGTCACCGAGATACTCGGGCAACCGCAAGGCAATTGTCGCCGGAACACCACCGGCCCGGCATCCGCATGAGAGCGCCACCAGGTGGACGGGGCTCTGATCCCGTCGAAGACAGCCGGCATGGCTGTATGCCGAGCCCGGTCGACGCCGTCGCTACTATCCGCGCCTGCGGCCATCGCTGCCATCAGCGTCATCATCTTCGCCGCCGGGTTCGCCCCGCCGCTGTTATCCGCACCGGTAATACACACCGCCTCGGTGACCAGCTCGGGAAGCCGCGTCTGCTCAGCCAACGCACCACCGGCAGCAGCCCCGCATACGCGATCAAATTCGGTTCATCGAACACCGCATCCACTCGCGCCGCACTATGAGAAGACCGCACCTGCGAGATGCCCTCCCCGCTCGGAGGGACAGATCCTTCAGCAAGATTCATCTTCTCAGCTCAGGAGGGCATCTCGCCTGCCTACGACCGAACGGTGACCCAAGACCACCGATGGATCCGGGCAAATGTGGAGCCGCTCAGGCGCTGACCCACAGCTCGATACCGTAGTAGGTCTTCTTCATTTTGCAGTGGCCCCAGTCACCCGAGGCAATGCCCAGTTTGCAATAGTCCAGTGCCATAGCCTCCGAGGGGTAAACCCCGACGAGCCTGGGACCCCATGGGGAGGCCATGGCCGGAGCACTGAAGGCCAGCGTGCCGGCGACGATCGCCGTGCCAACCAGGATCTTGCGAATCATATTTTCTCCGTTGGATTTTCCGATCTCACAGGTATTCCTGCGCAACACGATCCTAGCACACAGGTGCCGGATTTCGTTGAGGGACAAGGGAATTAGGTCGGTCGGTGTGGGTTTGGTGTGCTCGGCGGCAGTGGTGATGGCGAGGAAGAGATGCGCGAGCAGCACGAGGGTGGTCCAGCGGTACCAGCGTTGATCGACCGCTGCCGGGCAATCTTTCCGTTGCGTGGTCAGGGAATCCGCGCCCTCCCTTGACCCTGCGCTTGCCGGGAATAGCATTCATCGGGGTCGGGCTGCGTGTTGGTACTCGTTGAGGATGCCGCCCAGGCGCTCGCATCTTCGTACGTCGAGTCCACCGATGCCGTCGGTGAGCATCCGGACGATCTGCGACTCGAAGGCGCCCTCACGGTCTCGCGGAACCGCGATCTCGACCTCGCCGACCGCGTCTGAAACCACCGTTTTCGTGCAGCGTCCTATGTCATCACTCGCAGTCCCCCATCCGAGCGCATCGGGCGTCGGTGCTACGAGCGGCGGGCACGGGCAGAACTCGCCGGCGAGAAGATGCTGACACCTGGCACATGGCACCTACCAGAACGACCAGATCGTCGATGAGCGCAAGACTGGCGCCTGGTCAGCTAACCGCCGCTGCGCGCCTGGATCCGGCGGAGCTCAGCATGTTCACGATCAGACGAGAACGGATGTGATGACCGGGGGCTGACGATTGGGTTGCTGATCAGCGGTCGCACGTCCACAGCGCTGCCACCGAGCAGGTGCGCCCGGTCGAGAGCCGGGGGCTGAGATGCCCCCCGGCTCTCGACCGGGCCATCAGGCCGGACTTGCCCACCTCGTTGGTCACGAGGACCGCCGGAGCGTTGGTTCGGGCAGCTGCTTTCCGCATGCTGGCCAGGACTTCGGTGGTTACCCGGTCGGTGGCGAGTACCAGCACGTGAGACCGGTCGATGCTCCGCCGATCACGCCGTCGTGTGCACCTGTGCATCCGGAGTTTCGGTTACCGCGCTCGGCTTGTATCCGAGCTTGCCGCGCGTCGTCACGAGCAGGACGAGGGCCGTTACCCCGAAGACGAGAAGGACGACGTGGGCCGTGGCCTGGTGCGAGTCGCCGAGCGTGGGGAATACGAACGCCCACCCGATCGAGAGGAAGTTGTTGACGCTGGCGTGCAACAGCATGGCGACCGGCAGGCTTTCGCCGGTGCGGTTGAACACCCAGGTCATGACGATGCTGATGGCGACGCAGGAGATGATGAACTCGACAGGATCCACCCACGTGACGTTGGGGTATCCGCCCCACTCCGTCAGGAACAGCGGCAGGTGCCAGATACCCCAGAGCACGCCGAGCAGGAGCGTACCGCGCAGTGGACCGAACCGCGGCTGCATCAGGGGCAACGCGAAGTCACGCCAACCGGGCTCCTCGGCAATACCGGTCGTGACGACCTGCAGAACGAGTCCGGGCACGATGGCCACGAGCACCATCGCGGGCGGGAGGGCCATGTTTTCCACGCCGGCGAAGGGAATGCCGCCGATGATGAGGGCGACGGGAACGCCGATGACGGCCAGGACGTACCATTTCCAGTTGACCCGCCACCTCAGCAAGCGCCCGGCCCATCGGCGCAACCCGGGCCTGCCTTCGGCGGCAGCGGTGACGATGAACGCGGCGAGGATCGGACCGAGATAGGCGCCGGGCAGCATGCCGAGGATCTGCGACGTGCCCAACACCGGGGGGAACTCGAAGTCCTCCTCACCGATGCCGTTCTTGGACATCACGTACGGTGTCCAAGCGATCCAGCTCAGCCCCATCGCCAGGACGAAGAAGCTCGTCAACGGGTAACGGCCGATGACGGAACGCAAGCCGGCCTTTCGTCCGGTTTGCACACGATTGACCACGGGGTTTCCCCTTCAAATCAGGATGTTTTCATTCGTTGAACCCGAATCCAGTGATATGGAAGGTACGAGCTGCCGGCGGATGGCACAGCAGCGTCAGCTACCGGATTGCAGGTATAGCTAGCTGGTGTTCGATCGCCCAGCCGGTGTTGTCGACCTGTTCGATGTGGACATCTGTGAGGTCTGCGCCGGGTTCATGACGGGTGGGTGCGGGCTTCGATGGGAGGTGTGCGCAGCAGCCGCCGGGTGGGTAGTTCGGTGGCGAGGAAAGTGATCGCTGCGACCACGACCGCGATCAGCGGTGTCAGCCACGCTGGTCCTGCAGGCCATGGCTGGTGCAGGAAACCAATGGACAGCAGCACGACGGGCACGAGCGACAGCAGTAGACCGGTGGCCAGGGAGACGGCGCAGATCAATGCTGCCTCACGCCGCATCATCGCCCGGATCTGTCGCGCGGTGGCACCGATCAGCCGCAGGGTGGCGAGTTCGTTGCGGCGTTGAGCGGTGGTGGCGACGATCTTGTTCGCGATGCCGAGCAGGAGGTAGCCGAGCAGCACCGCCAGTACCGCGATGTTCACCCACAACTCAGGACTCACGGCTGCCGTCCCGCCCAGTGCGGCCGCGGGATCGTCGTCGAGGACCAGGCCTGGACGGGATTCGGTGTGGGCGGCGAGGTTCTTCCTGGCGGCGTCTGTGCCATCGGTGCGGATCAGGATGCTGTCGTCCAGCCCTGTGGTGGTGTGGCCGGCCGCGAGGTCGCGGGAAAGCACGACCGGACCGAAACCGAGGCCACGCGCGTAGGTGGCGACAACCCTGGCGTTGACCTGCTGCCCGTCACCGAGGATCAGGCTTGTCTCGCTGCCTACCGGCGCATCACGCGAGCTGGCGACCTCGGCGTCGACCGCGACGGTGTCGCCGGTGAGCTCGGCGAGGTCACCGGCGCGCACGTCGAGATCGAGGACTTCCGGTGCGGCAGAGGTCAGGACGAGCGCGGACGAGCTCTCGACCTCGGTTTCGTCGAAAACCTGGTAGGGCCACAGAACCGTGGTGCTGTTAACCGGAGCCGCGGCCTGCACGCCGGGTATGGCCGCAACGGCGGTCGCCACGTCGTCAGGCAGGCCACCGAGCTCAGGCGCGCTGATACTCAACTGCGCCCGGGTGCTGTCCCGCACGTCGCTGGCGGTGGCCGCCAGCACAGTGGTCTGCGTGAAGGTGTAGGTAATCGTGAAGACCACGGCCATGGAGAGGGTGGTGATGGCCGCGGCCATCCGCAGCGCGTAATCGCGGCCGTTGGCCACCGCGAGCCAGGTAGGCGCGGCGACACCCGTCGGCAGTTTCCGCGCGAGGGTTTGGCTGAGCCGCTGGACCAGAGCCGGGCCGGCCATCGCGAGCCCGATCACCGCGACGATACCGGCGACGGCGGTGGTGGACGCCCCGATCTGCGACCGGATCAGCAGCGGCGTGATCGAGAATGCGGTGGCGCCGACAACCAGCAGGCCGCCGGTCCAGGTCCGCAACGTCGACGGAGTGCGCGGTTCGCTGCGTGACTCGGATACTGCCTCGGTGGCCGGCAAGCGGGAAGTGCGCCACGCCGCACAGCGGGCGGACACCTGCACGACAACGACCAGGAGCAGCGCCGCGCCGATCGCCGGCAATGGGCTGATGCTCAGCGACAAGGTGGACGGGGCAAGACCGATCGACACGAGCAGTCGCCGGAACTGCTCGGCCAGCAGATAACCGGCGGCGAGGCCGACCGCCGTGCCGGGAAGAGCAACGATGGTGGCCTGCGCGGCCGCGAATCTGCGGATCTGCCGTGGCAAAGCCCCGATGGCACGCATCAGGGCGAGGTCCTGTCGTTGTGCTCCGACCGACACGGCCAGTGCGCCACCCACAATGAACCCGATGATCAGCAGAACGGTCCCGGCCATCGAGAACGCGAGCAGCGGGAGGAGGGATCGGGCCGCCGATGCGCCGAGGTCCTCGACGTCACCTATCGCCGAACCGGTGGACACGAGGAGCCCGCTCGCGCCCAGGGATTTCTGTACCTCGGCGGCGACCGAGTCGGTAGCGCCCGGGTCGGTGCGCAGCGCTACCAGGTCTACCGCACCGTCGCGACCGGCCAATCCCATCGCCGTGGGATCAGCGAAGAAGATCCCGCCCGCCTGAGGAGTGGCGATCACGGCTGAGACGCGGTAGCTGCCCTGCTTTCCGGCCGCGCTCACCGCAACCTGGTCGCCGGGCGACACGGCTGCCGCGGTCGCGAGGTCGTCGTCGAGGGCGACCTCGCCGGGGCCGGTCGGCGCCATGCCGGAGATGTGCAGGTGGTCCAGCAGGGCGGTCGAAGACCAACCATGTCCGGCAGTGCGCGGGTCTTCGGCCGGTACGGCCGTGCCTCGCGCGTCGAGGACCACGGCGGGAAAGCTCACGTCACCGATCGCGGTCGTGACGCCGGGGAACCGCGCCAACCGACCGACCAGATCGGCAGGCACTTCGGCGCGTTCCGGCAGCGCGATCGGGAAGTCACCGGGCGGCGTGTAGGACTGGCTGGCCGACACGACGATGTCAGTGGTGGCAAGCCGGTCAGCCGGCGCGTGCGAGCGCAGGCCGGACTCGGCGATCACCCCGATGCAGGTGATGAGGGTCGCGCCGACGAGCGTGGCGCACACGACGGCCAGCAGGGCAGCGATCCGGTGGCGGGCGGTATGCAGCGCCAGGCGCAGCATCGTCTACTCCGTTTCAAGTTCGGTGATGCGCCTGGCCAGGTCGGCGGCGGAAGGTGCGGTGACGGTGTCGATGATCCGCCCGTCGGCCATGACCAGTGCGCGGTCGGCGTGCGCGGCTGCGGCGGCATCGTGGGTGACCATGACGACGGTTTGCCCTAGGCTGTGGACCATTTCGCGGAGCAGGCCGAGCACATCCCGGGCGCTGCGCAGGTCCAGCGCGCCCGTTGGTTCGTCGGCGAACACGACCGCTGGCCGGGCAATCAACGCCCTGACGATCGCGGCCCGTTGTTGCTGCCCGCCGGAGAGCTCGGCCGGGCGGTGCGCGAGGCGGTCGGCCAGGCCGACGCGGTCGAGCAGCGTGCGCAACCAATCCTCGTCCGGCACGGTGCCGGCCAGTCGTAGTGGGAGCGTGAGGTTGTCGGCGATGGTGAGCGATGGCAGCAAGTTGTAGGACTGGAAGATGAACCCCACTCGTTCCCGGCGAAGTTCGGTGCGGCGGGTTTCGTTCAGCGCGCTGATGTCGGTATCGCCGATGACGACGCTTCCGCTGGTCGGGATGTCCAGGCCGGAGGCGCAGTGCATCAGCGTGCTCTTGCCCGACCCGGACGGTCCCATCACGGCGATGAAGGAGCCGCGCTCGACGGTCAGGCTCACGTCGTCGAGCGCCCGGAGGCCATTGGGATAGGTCTTGGTGACTTGCGTCAGTGCAACGGTGGACAGCTTCTTCGTCCTTCGTGGTCGGCCGTCTGCGGTACCTGTGGTCATCCGCGTCGGTGGTGGTAGTGGTGGACGATTAGGCCCATGCCGCTCAAGGCGGTGAGCAGGCCGAACCAGAGTCCAATGAGGACACCGCTGCTCGTGGACCACAGCACCAGGTTCGCGGAAGCGCTGATGACGAGCACAAGCCACAACAGCGGTCGAAGCCTTCCGGCTCGGGCATCGGTGGGCCGCGTCGTCCGCTGGGGCTCGGAACTCTCCGCGATGCGGTCGGAGTCGGTCATGGCGCTCCACGGTCGACGGCCTGTCGGGACTTTTTTGAGCCTATGGCGCCAGAACCGCCACGAACCAACCCGCGAGCTGGACAGTTCGAGTACAGCAGGCTGTACGTTCGCGTCGAATACCTGGGCGGTGCTCCGGTCCTCGTGGTGCCCTAACATTCGATCTTCACCAAGGAGGTGCGGTGGATGCCGACACGCGAAGCGCCGGGGCCGATCCGTTCATGGAGTTTGGCCACCCGCGCGCGCGTCATCATGGACGCCTTCGAACACCTCGTCGGCGGGCTCGGCAGCGCGGTCATGGCCGTGGGAGCACTGCTCGCGGCGACCGTGACCGCACTGACGTGCCTCGTGGGCGTGGGTTTTCTCCTGGCACCCTTCACGTTGCGGATGCTGCGCATGATCGCGGACCGGGAGCGCGCTCGGCTTTCGCGCTGGGATGCCGAGATCATCGGCCCGGGTCCGGTGCCGACCCAGTTGGGTGCTGCCCTGAAGGATCCCGCAGTGCGTCGCGAGTTGGGCTGGGCGGCCTGGCATGCGACCGCCGGGCTTCTGCTCGGACTGATCGGCGTGACGCTGCCGTTCTACGTGGTCACCAACGGCACCTTCCCGCTGTGGTGGTACCTGGTGCCGCCGGAGCAGGCCACCGACTCGCTGGAGCTCATGCACGTCCGCAGTACGCAGGACGCTCTCTGGGTGAGCCTGATGGGCGTGGGGTGGCTGGTCGTCGTCTTCGTCGTCCTACCCGGCATGGCCAGGTTGCAGGCATGGCCCGGACGCCGTCTCCTGTCGCCCGAACCCGGTGCAGACCTCGCCCTCCGGGTCGCGCAGCTGACCGCGACCCGGGCCGCCGCGCTGGACGCCCACTCCGCCGAACTGCGCAGGATCGAACGCGCGCTGCACGACGGAACCCAGAACCGGCTAGTCGCTGTCAACGTCCTGCTCGGCGCCTCTCGCCGTGCGCTCTCCCGGGATCCGTCCGATGCCCACGCCATCCTCGACCGCGCCCAGGACGCCGCCGAGGAAGCGCTCCAGGAGCTGCGCGGGGTGGTCCGCAGCATCCTGCCGCCGGGGCTGGCCGATCGCAGCCTTCCCGACGCCCTCACCGCCTTGGCGGCATCGTGCCCGGTGGACTGCCGGATCGATGCCGATCTGCCTGGGCGGTGCGCCGCATCCGTCGAGGCGACGGCCTACTTCGTGGTGGCCGAGGCACTGACCAACATCGCCAAGCACAGCCATGCCCGGCAGGCCACCGTTCGGCTCGGCTACCGAGACGACGAGCTGCGGGTGGAGATCACCGACGACGGCCGTGGTGGAGCCGACGAGCACAGCGGTTCCGGGATAATCGGCATGCGCCGCCGAATCGAAGCGGTGGACGGAAAGTTCTCGCTGGTCAGCCCGGCCGGCGGACCTACTACCCTGACTGTGAGCCTGCCATGCGGATAGTGATCGCCGAGGATGACCTGCTGCTGCGCGAAGGCGTGACGCTGCTGTTGCGCGCGGAATCGCTCGACGTCGTGGCCACCGCAGGCACACCCGAGGACTTCCTGACCGCGGTCGAGGCGCACCAGCCAGACGTGGCCATTGTGGACGTTCGGATGCCGCCGACACACACCAACGAGGGCATCACTGCCGCCGTCGAGGCCAGGCGGCGGCAGCCGGACCTGGCCGTGCTCGTGCTTTCGGCCTACGTCGAACAAGCCTTCGCCACGGATCTCCTGGCCCGTGACACCTCCCGCCTCGGATACCTGCTCAAGGAACGCGTCGGACGAGTCGGGGAATTCCTGGACGCGCTGCACCGAGTGGCGAACGGAGGTACGGCCATCGATCCGGAGGTCGTCGCCCAGCTCATGACCAGGACCCGGCCCGACACCGGGCTGGAGCGCCTGAGCTCCCGGGAACGCGACGTGCTGGCGCTGATGGCGGAAGGACTGGGCAACGGCGCCATAGCCGAGCGGCTCTGCGTCACGAACGGGGCCGTCCACAAGCACATCCGCAGCATCTTCGCCAAGCTGGACCTCGCCCCGACCGACCGCGCGGACCGGCGTGTCGCCGCGGTCCTGCGCTATCTCGAAAACACCCAGCGACGCCCTGACCGGCCGGGCACGTTGCGTCCGTCGGCACGGTAGCGCTGGCTGCACTTCACACCTTCCTGCGCGCGGGATCGATCGGCCGCCTGCACCCCGGCATGCTGGCGGCTCACCGTTTCAGGAAAGGGATCCCGTGTTCAACCCCCAAGGCGGACCGCGCCGCCGCAAGCGCCGGGCAGCTGCGCTGAGCCTGTGCATCCCCGTGCTGATCGCCGGGCTCACCGCATGCGATGACGACGATTTCCCCTTCGCAGATGAGGATTCGTCCGTCGAAAGCACCGCCCCGCACCGCTCCGACGCGGTCCAGGCGAGCCTGGACCGGCTGATCCGCGACGATGGCTTTCCCGGCGCGCTCGCCGCCGTCCACGGGCGCGACGGGCAAGTTCGCGACTACACCGCGGGCGTGAGCGACCTCGCCACCGGGGCGGAGGTGCCCGCCAACGGGCAGGTGCGCATCGCCAGCAACACCAAGATGTTCGTCGCCACGGTAGTGCTGCAACTGGTCGGCGAGGGCAAGATCGACCTCGACGCTCCGATCGAGACCTACCTGCCGAACCTGCTCCGCGGCGACGGCATCGACGGCCGGAAGATCACCGTGCGGCAGATCCTCCAGCACACCAGCGGGCTGGACGACAACGACGAAGAGCTCGCGACGAACTACTCCGAAGTCCAGCACACCTATTTCGAGCCGCATCAACTGCTCGACATCGCCCTGGCCAAGAAGTCCCTGTTCGCGCCCGGCACCGGCTGGAGCTACAGCAACCCCAACTACGTCGTCGCCGGCCTGCTCATCCAGAAGGTCACCGGCCGCCCCGTCGGCGAGGAGATCACCAAGCGGATCATCGAGCCCATCGGGCTGAAGGACACCTACTGGCCCGCGCTCGGCGAGCAAACCATCCGCGGAAGCCACCCGCACGGATACTTTCCCGACTCCAACGGCTCCCAGGCCGACGTCACCGAGATGGATCCGTCAATGGGGTGGGCAGCCGGACAGATGGTCGGCACTCCCCGAGACCTCAACCGATTCCTCACCGCGCTGCTGAACGGGGAGCTGCTCAAGCCGGAACAACTTGAACAGATGCGGACCACCGTTGACGCCCCCGCCTTCGACACGACCGGAAGCACTCGCTACGGGCTAGGCATCGCCGCCATCAAGTTGAGCTGCGGAGGCACCGCCTGGACCCACGGCGGCGACGCCCCCGGCTACACCACCCGCAACGCCGCAACGGAAGACGGGCGCGCGGCCACGGTCGTCGTCACAGGCGCTCTCACCAGCCTTCCCACGGCACAACACGTCGAGCAAGCCCTGGACACGGCGCTCTGCGCATAGCCATGACCTGCCGCTGGATCGGGGACATTCGCAGCCCTGCCTGGATCAACTGGTCAGCCACCTGAGGAATCGCCGCCACCGCCAGTGCTTCGGCCGGTCGAGAACTCCCCGATCCCGCAGCCAGTCCACAATGGAATCCGCGTCGTAGCGCGCGCCGGTCCCGGTCCGGCGGGGATTCTTCCGCCCGAAAGCCTCGAACAGCCCAGGATGCCGTCCGCTTAGGTCCCCGAGTTCCGGTTGCTGACCACCCGACGTCGTTTCGCCAGCAGGACGTCGAACTGGGCGCGAAGCCGATCGGGCTCGAATCCCGGCGGCGGCTCGCCTGCCGCGAGCAACGCGGACAGCAGCTCTGCCTGCTGCGCCGCGAGCTTCCTCCGGACGGCCGAGCTGTCGATCTGGCTTGCTGAACGGAGATCAAGACTTTGTTGAATGCGATGGGTACCGAGCGCGTGTCGCAGCTTGAGCGGGTGGAGCGGATGCTCTGCGATGGGTCCTGCTCGGTGTTGTCGTTGGATATCTTCGACATGATCCTGTGGCGGCGCGTGCCGCGGCCCACCGACGTGTTCGGCATGCTGATCGGTTCAGGGTTCCAGCACTCCCCAGGCTTCGGACAGTGCTGTGTCCGGGTTTCCCGAGGTATCAATGCGCGTGGCTTGTGGCCAGGCTGCGAAGTGGTCTGCCATGTGCGCGGCAATGTCCGCTGTCGCATCCGAGGCGTCGTCGGTTCTGGCGGTGATGCGGGCTTCGCTGATCTCGATCGGCGCGACGCAGTGCAACTCGGACGGTGCGGCAGAGGTTTCGCGTGCCACCGCCCTGGCCGCTTCGCGTTCGTCGGCATTGCTCCAGCTCGCGTCCAGCACCACGTTCTCCCCGTGAGCGAGCAGGGTCCGGGCGCGGGCCAGCATTTCGCTGTAGGTGTCGTGGACGTTGTCGCTGTCGTACAGGCCTCGGCCGTATCCCGCGTGTGCGGCGAGCTGAGCAGCACCGGGGAGCTCGCGGCGGATCTGGTCGGTGCGGAGGAGGACAGCGCCCATGCGATCGGCCAGCGCGCCGGCCACGGTCGTCTTGCCCGTTCCCGGAAGCCCGCCCACCAGGACCAGCCTGATCTGCGCGGTGCGCAGGTGGCGCAGGGCAATGGCGGTCAGAGCCACCGCGTCCGCTGCCGCATCCGCACCTTGTGCACATCTCAGGCAGGCGACCTTGGCACGGACGAACGCACGGTAGGCCACGTAGTGGTGGGCCAGGGATGTGGTGCTGCGGGACGCGGAGTATTCGCGGTACCAGGACAGGAAGTCCACCGCGAGATCGACGGCTCCAAGCCGTTCCAGGTCCATGGACAGGAAGGCCGCGTCGTCGAGGCCGTCGACGTAGCGCAGTGCGTCGTCGAACTCCAGGCAGTCCAGCACCCGTGGCTCGTCCGGCAGGCAGAAGATGTCCTCTGCGAGCAGATCTCCGTGGCCGTCCACAACGCATCCGCGACGCACCCGTTCCTCGAACAGAGGTGCGCGTCCGTCGAGGTACTGCAGCGCGAGCGCGACGATCTCCTC
>NZ_JBSFBZ010000040.1:0-73259 GCF_053593195.1 Saccharopolyspora sp. NPDC002376 | reverse complement strand
CGATGCTAGTGTCGGTATTCTTATACCGGCACTCATCGCACGCGAGGTATCCGTGATCGAGCTGAAGACACCCACCGAGGTCCAGCGCATGCACGCGCCGACAGCCCGTTCACGCCCTGCAAGTAGGTCCGGGGCTAGCCTCACCGCGTGGGGAATGACATGAGCGGGATCGAGCCGGAGTTCGCCGACGCGGCGATGGACGAGTACGGCGCCGAGGCGCCGATGGGTTTCAAGGAGCTGCTCGGGCTGCCGGACCAGCTCCCGCCGATGAGGCTGCCGTCGGACGAGGAACTGGCGGCTGCCGCCCGGCAGAGCACGTTGCTCGACCGTCTTCGGAAGTTGGCGCTGCGGGCCGTCGAGAGCCCGGCTGAGGAGTGGGCAGCTGCCGATGTGATCGCAGCCGCCGAGGCGCTCGGAGTGCGAGTGCCGGAATCGGTCGACGAGCTGGACGACATCCCGGACCTGGCCTTCCTGTGGGCCTTGGCGGTCGATGCGGGGTTCTTCGACCCCGACCACCCGGACGTGCCGGGGCCGGCGCTCGAGGAATGGCCGGACGGCGGCGTCGACGAAGTGCTGGACGCTTGGTCCGACGTCCTGGGCCTGATCGTCGAAGGTGGCTTCGACAGCGAAGACACCGATCTCGACCTGGACGACGTCGGTGCTTTCACCATGACGATGTTGTTCTTGGCCCGAAACGACGGCATGCCCGTCGCGGAGCTGCGGAGCATGATCGCGGACCTCGCCGACGCCGAGCCGGATGAGTGGGATGCCTGGGTCGCGACCAGCGGCGACCCCGCCGATCGACTGCTCGCGATGCTGACCGATCTGGGCGCGGCACTGGTCGACGGGGGGATCGCACGGCTGACCCCGCTCGGGCAGTACGCGTTCGTCGGCGCGTTGACCGAGAGCGGTGTCGAGGTGCCGCTGCTTCCGCCGGTCGAGGAGACGACTGCCGAGGACCTAGTGGCGTTCGCCAAGGGCGTCGGGGACGCCGAGCTGGAAGCCGAACTGGAGGCGTGGATCGCGTCCCGCACCCCGGCGGAAGCGCTCGACGGTCTGCTCACCGCTGCTGCGGCGGGAGCCGTCGAGGACCGGATGATCGCGGTGACCATCGCGAAATCCATCGAGGGCGAACAGCGGTGGCGCCAGGCGCTGGACGAGCCCACGCTGCGGCCGTACGCGAAGATGGTGTTCCAGGAGCTCGGCGGCGAAGAACCCGAGTACGAGCTGACCGAGGCCGAAGCGGCATGGCTGCTCACCGATCTGCTGTCGACCGCTTCGGATGCCGCCGATCCCGACGAAATCCCAGCTCTGCTGGCGGAATCCGTTCCGGCCGGGCAAGAGGTGGAGATCTTCGAGCAGATCTGGCGCTTGGACCACCCGCACGCGCGCGAGGTGCTCGAGCTGATCGGCAAAACCCACCCGGACAAGCAGATCGCCAAGGCTGCCCGCAAAGCCGCTCTCAAGGTCCAGTCGCGCTGAGGGGCGTGAGTGTTGAAACCGGCTCCAACCGGTTTCAACACTCACGACCTGGATCAGGCGGCGTCGAGGAGGATCTTGCGGAAGTCGTCGAAGGCTTCGCCGACGATGTTGTGGCTGATCGGCAACGTGCGGACGTGCCACGACGGGTCGTCCTTCAGTCGCTCGTAGGTCTGCGTGAGCGGGGAGTTCTCGAACTCGGAGCAGTAGACGTACTCGCGGCGCGGAACCCGGCGGTGCGCGCCGGTCAGCCGGATCCGCTGGGTCATCGTGGCGAGCGGGTGCGGCACCGTGCGCTCGTCCAGGATCGGCAGCGGCGCGAACGCGAACCCGTCGGCACCAGCGCCGCCCGCGTACCAGTCGTGCCAGATCCCGTCGGTCAGCGACCAGGCCGAATCCCCGTCCTCGGGCGCGAAAGCGTCGACGTGGAGCAGGGTCGCGATCCGCTCCGGCACCCGGTCGGCGACGCCGGTGATCACCATCCCAGCGTAGCTGTGCCCGCACAGGACGACATCGCGCAGGTCCTCCGACTCCAGCAGTCGCACCACGTCGTCGATGTGGGTGTCCAGGTTGACCCCGGCCGCCGACTCCTGCGGCCCCAACCCGGTCAACGTCACCGGGTACGCGGTGTGCCCCGCAGCGCGCAGCTCCGCCGCGATCTCCTCGTACCACCAGCCGCCGTGACAAGCCCCCGGAACCAGCACGTACGTCGCCATGTTTCCTCCTCGAATCGCTCTACAGCCGACCCTAGGAGTCCTTCAGGACAGGATCTGTCCACAAGGAAAACTGCTTTACGAAGAGGCGCCGAACCACCCCGGGACGTCCAGGCGGAAGGAACTGCTCGGAACCATCGCGCGCAGGCCGGATTCCAGGCCGTGCAACTGTTCCGCGCCCAATTTTTCCGCCCACTGCGCACGCAGGTCGTCGAAGATCGCCGCGGATCGTGTCAGCGCATCCACGCCCCGGTCGGTGAGCTGGAGCAGCTTCCGCCGCGCGTCGGCCGGATCGTCCGCGCGTTCCACGTAGCCCAGCTTCTCCAGGCGGTCGGCCGTTTTTCCGGCTGCCTGCTTGGAGATTCCGAGCCGGCGTCCGAGCTCGCTGGCGGTCGCACCGTCCGGACCGATGGCCTGCATGGCGAACCCGTACGCCGGTCGCACATCGGGGTGTCCCTGCTCGGCGAGTTCGGCGTGCAGCTGGTCGATCAGCGACCGGAAGCCCGCGAACAACAGCAGCGGCAGCTCGAACCCCGGAGTCTCAGCGCTTGCCATATTCGACAACCTCGTTTACTTTTTCGTCAACCACGTTGTCGATCCTAGGGGACTGACTTGTTCGTCGACCACACCACCGAGACCGCGCCGGAAGCCTCCCGCCGGCTCATGGAAGCCACCACCAAGCGCCTCGGCTACCTGCCTTCAGCCATGGCTCGACTCGCCGAATCACCGCACCTGCTCGAAGGATTCCTCAAGCTCAGCGCGATGTTCGAGGCGACGACCCTGGACCCGCTAGCCCGCGAGGTCGTCATCATGACGATCGCGACTCGCAACGACTGCCACGTCTGCGTCGCGATGCACTCCGCGAAGCTGGCCGGCCTGAACGCGGATCCCGAACTCGTCGACGCGTTGCGACGCCAGCGCTCGTTGGACGATCCGCGCCTCGAGTCGATCCGCGTGTTCACGCTGCAGCTCGTGGAACGCGCCGGTTCCGTGGAATCCCAGGAGCTGCAAGCATTCCTGGCACACGGCTACACCAAGCAGAACGCGCTGGAAGTGGTGCTCGGCATCGGCGCCTACACCGCCTCCACCCTGGCCAACCGCCTGGTCGACGCGCCGATGGACGAGCAGCTCGCCCCGTTCGCCTGGGCCAGCAGTTGATCCACTGCGTGTGGTTCCATCGAGTGAACTGGTTCGCCGTCGCGCAGGAGATGCCATGCCCGAAACCATCCCGCTGGTGATCGACACCGACACAGCGCAGGACGACTGCATCGCCCTGCTCGCGGGCCTGCTCGACCCGCGAGCCGATCTGCGAGCCGTGACGATGGTGGCGGGCAACGTCGACTTCGACCACCAGGTCCGCAACGCCCACCTGACCTGCAACGTCGCCGGCCGCCTCGGCGAGGTCCCGATCCACCTGGGCTGCCGCCGCCCGATGGTCCGCCCGTGGGAAAGCGCGGAAGACGTCCACGGCGACGGCGCAGGCGGCCTGACGATGGACATGACCGACTGCGTGCCGGAATCCGAACACGCGGTGGACGCCCTGATCCGCCTGGCAGCGGAGACCCCCGGCGAACTGTCGATCGTCGCGATCGGCCCGCTGACCAACATCGCAACGGCACTGGTCAAAGACCCGACCTTCGTCGAAAACGTCAAAACCCTCTACGTGATGGGCGGTTCCAACAACGCTCGCGGCAACATCACCGCAGCAGCGGAGTTCAACTTCTACGTAGACCCAGAAGCAGCCAAAACGGTCTTCGCAGCAGGCTTCGACATCGTCGTGATCCCCTGGGCCCCGCTAACCCTCGACCAAGCAGTCTTCGACCAACTAAAACTGGACGAGATCGCGGCCCTGAACACCCCGCTGGCGGACTTCTTCACCAAAGTCTGCGCAGCAACCCTCGACTTCGACCGAAGCGTCGGCATCAACGGCACCACCCACCCAGACTCCCTAACCGCAGCAGTCCTCCTCCACCCAGACCTGATCACCCGAAGCGCCAGCTACCACGTCGACGTAGAAACAGCAGGCGACCTAACCCGCGGCTACGCAGCAATGTCCTGGGGAGTCCACGGCCTAACCCCCAACGCAACAGTCATCGAGGAGATCAACGCCCCGGCGTTCTACACCTACATCAAGAACCTCCTCGCCACCGACGCCAAGCCAACCCGCGCGATGACGTGACCGTGGCACCTGGCATGTAGGCGTTGCCGGACTGGAGCAATTCCACCCGTTTGGGGCGTTCGCTCTTTAGGGTGAGCGCATGGGGATTCGCGATTTGACTAGGGACGCCGTCGTCACCGCAATGGCGGAACACGATGAGCTGGGGCAGCGGAAATTCTGCCGGAAGTACGGCGCCAAGCCTTCGAGGGAACTGGCGATCGTCGAAGGTCGGAATCTCTACGACGCGGCCTCGATCGTCGCGGGTGCGCACCACATCGCCACCGGATCCCCGGTCGACCTGCAACAGCTCACCACTCGTGAGGCAGGGATCGCGGAGCTGATGAGCTCGTTCGGCCTGACGGCCGTCCAACCGACGGTGGCCAGGGCGTTGGTCGACGCAGCCAACTTCGGCGAGGTCGCCGGTGTCGAAGAAGGCCGAGTTTTCGCGGACCGGCGGCAGTTGTACGACGCTGACGTTCACCGGGCCTTGCAAGACGGGATCGTGGGTACCAAGGACCGAGGCGCGGAATCCATCGTCCTGTCCGGAGGCTACGAGGATGACGAGGACCACGGCACGGTCATCATCTACACCGGCCGCGGCGGGCAAGACAGCAAAGGGCGGCAAATCGACCACCAAACCTTCGAAGACACGAAGAACGCCGCCCTGTGTACCAGCACGTTCACGGGTGAATCAGTGCGGGTGATCCGCGGAAGCACGACGGAGGGCTACCGGTACGACGGGCTGTTCAACGTGGTGGACGCGTGGCTCGGCAAAGGAGTTCGCGGGTATCGAATTTGCCGCTACCGCTTGGAGAAGTGCGGCAGCGACTCGGCGGCGGCAGATCTCGAGACACCGGTGCTGGGGCGAAAACTGCCAAAGGGCAATGAAAACCCGGGGCGACGCGTTATCAAGCAGCAGCGGATCGTTCGATCGACCCGAGTTGCGGAAGGTGTCAAGAAGATCCACGACTACCGGTGCCAGGTCTGTGCTGTGCGGTTGGAGGTTGGGGCCTACGCCTATGCAGAAGGGGCGCACATCAAGCCGTTGGGAACTCCGCACAACGGGCCGGACGTTCCGGAGAACATCCTGTGTCTCTGCGCGAACTGCCACGTCCTCTTCGACAAGGGAGCCATCTTGATCGCAGACGACCTCACGGTGTCTCGCGGTGGGGAAGACGTCCAACTCCGCGTGGACGACAGTCATCGGATCGGTGGCGAGTACCTCGCGTACCACCGGTCGATACACATCTGATCCGGTGCCCGTCAGACCAGGTCGGCTCGCTGGAGTCGTTTGGCGTTGGGGCTTCCTCGGAGGTGGTTGGTGGCCGGGCGCGGGGGAGGGGGTCGCGCCCGGCCACCTGGGGTGGGCCGGTGCGGCGGTGGTATGCGAGAGAATCGCGAAAGATGCTCAAGAGAGCGTTGAAGGCGGTAGATGCTGAGAGGTGATCCGAATGGATGCCATCACCCACTGGCGAACTTCCAGTCGCAGCAACGGACAAGGCGGCATGTGCGTCGAGGTCGGCTGGCGGAAGTCCAGCTACAGCGCGAGCCGGAACGGCTGCGTCGAGGTCAGCACTGGTATTGAGGTCGTTGGTGTTCGGGACACCAAGGACCGCGACGGCGGGACGCTCATGTTCCAGCCGCAGGCTTGGGCCCTGTTCTTACGCTCGCTCAAGGCCGACCTGCTCGGGTAGGAGAGCTTGATGGAAGCGGTTGTCAACTGGCGAAAGTCGAGCCGAAGCGCCGGGCAGGGAAACTGCGTTGAGGTCGGGAGCGGGCCCGGCATCGTCGCAGTTCGGGATACGAAGGACCGGGATGGTGCCGTGCTGACGTTCCCGACGGGGCAGTGGGCAGCGTTCGTCGCGGATTTACGGGCGGAGCCTCCGGCGTAGGCGCATAGCTCCCCGTCAGACCAGGCCCGCTTCGTGGGTGAGTAGGGCTATTTGGGGTTTCTGTTGGTGAGGTTTAGCTTCGTCGCCGACATGCGGAAGTGCTGGAGGCCGGTGTAGGGGCAGTCAGAGCAGAACTGCCGAGCGTCACGGCGTCCAGGTGGGGTTTCGGCCGGTTAGGGCGAGGAGTCGGTCCAAAGTGGATGCTGATTCCGGGACCGTCACCTCGGCGGCGAAGACGCCCATCGCGCGGCCCTGGTCCGCCGTCTTCGCGGCTTCTCCGCGGGCGTAGTCGAGGAGGGCTTCGTCGAGCTCCACGTCTTGGCCGGTCGCCTTCGCCAGGTCCCAGGCGTGCACCGCGAATTCGATCACGACCATCCCGCCGACCAGCGACGCCGGGAGTTCGGTGGGACCGCCCATGTGCGTGGTTCCCGTCCACGCGCCGGATGCGCTCCAAGCCTGCGCCGTGCGGTCCAGCTGCTGTGTGACGGCCTTCTGCCAGTCGCCTCCGGTGAGGTCAACGTCCGTCTCGGCGGCAGCAGGCGGCGGGACGGCTTCCTTGCGGGCGCCGGCTTCCAGGGACGGACCCCAGAACAGCAGGTGGTTCAGCAGGTCGCGCACGGTGTACTCGGTGCACGGGGTGGGCGCGGCGAGCTGGCTGGGTTCGATGCCTCCGACGACCTCGGTCAGAGCCGATGCCGCGTTGCTCAGGTGCTGTGCTTCGGACATGCTTCGCAGCCAACCACCGCTGGGTGGCGGTGTCTTGAAGGAACGCGACATACACTCCGTCCGTGGTCAGGGATGTGCGGGAACTCGGTGGCGCGTGGCGGGATTTCCAGCGCCACTCCTTCCCGGAGCCGTCGCCGGACCTGGCCCGGTACGTGGCGCGCTACTGGGTCGTGTCCTGGGACTACCGTGAGCCGTACCGGCAGCTGATCGTGCCTTATCCGAACGTGCACCTGACGTTCCAGGACGGCCGCGCGACCATCACCGGTGTCTCCAGCGGGCACCAGGTCAGGGTGTTGTCGGGGCGCAGCAGCGTGTTCGGTGTGGCGTTTCGGCCCGGCTGCTTCCGACCGTTCCTGCGCGCGCCGGTTTCGACGATCGCCGACCGCTCGATCGACGCCCGCGAGGTCTTCGCCTCAGCCTTGGCGACACCCGACGTCTCAGCCGTCGAGCACCTCCTCCGAGCACACGCACCCGAGCCGGATCCGAAGGCGGAGCAAGCTGCGGACGTAGTCGCGATGATCGCCGCGAAACCCGAGATCACCAGGGTCGACGCGCTGGCGCGGGAGTCCAGCACGAGCGTCCGGCAGCTGCAGCGCCTGTTCGCGGAGTACGTGGGCATCGGCCCGAAGTGGGTGATCCGCCGCTACCGCCTGCACGAGGTGACCGAGTGGATGGCGAAGGGTGCGGACCTGGACTGGGCATCGGTGGCGGCCGAACTCGGCTACGCCGACCAAGCCCACCTCACCCGGGACTTCAAGTCCCTCTTCGGCGAACCCCCAACCCACCACGCCCAGCGCTACTGACGCATCTCCGCTGCCAGCTGCTCGAAGGGCATTCCGTCGACCAAGCGGTCGAGAGTGCCCGTCATGTGCGGACATTCGCGCGCTGGGTGCTCTGCCGGGCACATGAGCGCATGGGTGAGGAAGTCCTTGGCGCCCTGAGCTCGCTCGATCAGGTCTTCCAGCTCGGAGATCTGCTCGCCGACGACGACCCGCCACTGGCTGCTCGACTCGTCGAGCACCGCGGCGGCCGTGTCGAGGCGGATCCCCAGTTTCAGCGCGATCTGGAGGAACGCCAGCCGGCGCATCTCCGGCCTGCCGTAGACCCGAGTTCCCCGCACCCGCCCCGCGGGCCGCACGAGACCGCGCTCCTCGTAGTAGCGCAGCGTCGACGTCCGCACGCCGAGGCGTTCGGCGGCTTCGCCGATCGGAATCAGGTCCATGCCTCCATTTGACTTCAACCCGACTTGAAGCGGAAGGCTGAACGCGTGGCAACCGTGAAACCCTGGTCCAGGAGCGGGCCGATCCGGTCACCGTTCGCGATGCCGAGCGGTCTGGGCGGCTGGTTCGCCGGCCGCATCATGTTGTGGCTGAACGACCAGCAGGACGTCGTGGACCTGCTCGACGTCCGGTCAGGTGAGGAAGTGCTGGAAGTCGGCCACGGCCCCGGCGGGCTGATCCGCCGGCTCCAGCGGACTCCCGCGAAGCGGATCTGCGGTGTCGATCCGTCGCGGCAGATGTGCGACCTCGTCGAGCGTCGGCACCGGGCGGACGGGCGGATCGAGGTACGGCGGGGAACGGCTGATCAGACGGGTTATCGCGAGGCGGAGTTCGACTGCGCGGTGTCGGTGAACAACGTGGCCATCTGGCCGGATCTCGAACGGGGTTTGGACGAACTCCGCCGCGTGACCCGCCCCGGCGGGCGGGTCCTGATCGCCTGGCACGGCGGAACCCGACCGAACCGGGTCGCGCGGGCCCAAGCCCTCCCGGAGGACAAGCTCATGCGGATCGAACAGGAACTCGGCAGTCGATTCACGACCACCACCCGTCACGAACTGACCAACCTCACCACCTGGCTCGCCGTCCGCTGAGACGCTCGTGAATGGCGATGGTCGTTAGGTCGACCATCGCCGCTCACGAACGTCAGGCCAAGGCCGCAGACGCGATGGCCGCAGCGATCGCGAGGAGCAGCGCGCTGATGATGAGCAGGCTCGCCGTGCGCAGCAGCTTGAACTTCTTCGCCCCGACCTGCGCGACGACGAGCAGTCGCTCGCGATGCCAACGCTGCGGATCATCCGCGATGCGCGTGAAGTGGCGCAGCAGTTCGGTGTCGGTCATCGATTCGTAGGTGGTGAAACCACTCCGTCGCAGCCGAGGCCGCACGCTCCACAGCAGGAGCAGCAAGGCGAGCGCGAGCAGCGCCAACGCGGCCCAGAACAGCAGAACTGCCGCAAGCGGTGCGGCAGCACCGGGCAGCACGGCGATCCCGACGGCGAGAATGGGGCTGAACACCGCGAGCAGGGTGCTGGTCTTGGTCTCGGTACGAGCCAGCGCCGCGTCGCCACGGCTCAGCTCGTCCTGGAGCAGTCTCTCCACTGTCTCCGAATCGACCGTCACATCGACCTCGGGTTCGCTCATGCCGGAATCATGGCGTACCGAAGTCCGTTCTCGATGGGCTTTCGCATCGGCCGTCGTGATCGGGGCCTTCAACGGTCGCCAGCACGGGCGTCATGTCCGCGAAGCCACGAGCGTCCTGGTGGGGGCGCCATCGGCGTGGGCACACCCGACTGCGGGGAATGGACGCGGAGGGCTGGGCATTGAACAGCTCAGCACCAAGTCAACTGGGAGGTGTCCGGTGGGACCGATCGACACGATGTTCGTCTTCCTGGCTCCGGGGGCCGAGCGCACTGGTCAGCGGATCGAGCAGCAGGTCGCGGGCGGGGTCAACGCGTTCGTGTGGGTGCCCGACGCCGACGCCGCTGCCGAGGCGGTCGCCGTGCAGGCCGCGGCCGGGCTTGAACTGGTCGAGCTGTACCGCGGTTTCAGCTTGGGGGAGGCGCGGCAGGTCGTCGAGTCGGTCGACGATCGCGCCCCGGTGGGAGTTTCGGGTTTCGGCTTCAGCGCCGGAACCGGCGGGCAGGTAGGCGATTCCGTGACCATCTACGGCGCCGATCTCACCGATCCCGGCGTGCGGAGGGTCGATGCGGAGATCGACGGGCGGCGCACGTCGGTGGTGCCGGTCGCCGATGCCGCCGGTGCTGTTGCGGCAGCAGCCGAAGCGGTAGCCGCGGGTGCGGAGGTCGTGGAGATCTGCGGCGGCACCCCGCTGACCACCGCAGCGCTGGTCGAGGACGAACTGGCCGGTGGCGCTGCGGTCGGATTGGTCTCCTGGCCTTTCGAAGCGCTTCCCGGCGCGGCCGCTTACCGGGCCGCGTTCGAGGCCAGGTGACCGTTGACCTGTCTCGTGGGGAGCGAGCGCGGTCTTCAGCGACGCGGTGACCATCCGATCAACCGAATCCACGGGCAAGCCGGAATCCACCCCCGCGCCCCGGCCGCTGCTTCACCCGGGAAGGATTCCGACCGCTGCGTAGCTGTTGGTGCGGGCTGCTGAGTCGGGGTCGACGGGGGTTTCCGGGCGCCAGTCGGGGAGCAGGACCAGGCCGGGGTCGACGAGTTGGTAGCCGGGCAGCAGGTCGGCGATCTGCTCGGGGCTGCGCAGGGTTCCGGGGGTGGAGGTGCGGTTGTAGACCGCGTGGCCGCCGGAGAGCTGGTCGTCGGTGAAGGTCACCGGGGACAGGTGCGACAGCGCCAGGTAGCTGCCCGGCGCGCATGCCGCGCGGTAGCGGCGCATGATGTCCGCCGGGCGGTCGTCGTCGCCCACGAAGTGCAGTATTGCGACGGCCAGCAAACCGATCGGCTTGGTGAAGTCCAGCAGCTCGGTGACGCCCGGAGCGTTCAGCACGGCGTCGGGCTCGCGGATGTCCTCCTGGGTGATGGTCACCTGCGGAGTGCTGCTGAGCAGTGCTCGGGCGTGCGCGACCGCGACCGGCTCACAGTCCACATAGGCCACTCGCGCAGCAGGGTTGGTGGCGTGGGCGACCTCGTGCACGTTGCCGACGGTCGGGATGCCCGACCCGAGGTCGATGAACTGGTCGATGCCCTGCTCGACCATGAACTGCACTGCGCGCCCGAGGAACGCGCGGTTGGCCACGGCCCACTCCCGGCCGGTGGGCACGATCGAGAGGAACTGCTTGGCGGCCTCCCGGTCGGCTACGAAGTTCGCGTTGCCACCGAGGTAGTAGTCGTACATCCGCGCGGCGTTGGGCGAATCGATGTCCACCACGCCGTGGATGTCGGCCATCGCCGCCAGTCTTGGATCGGCCTCGTCACCAGTCACAACGGCATGATCGCCGAGCCCCCGGCCGAGTGGCAACCCCCCGGCTCTGCGGGCGGAGGGCTTTCCGGTGACCTCCGCCCGGCCGACCGTCACTTCATCGGTTCGTTGTCGACCTGGATGTCGAACTTCGCCTTGTCGCCCTCGACGGACGTGACGGTGACGGTGACGCCGTAGCGGGTGTCAGCGGCGGTCAGCTCGCACCGCTCGGACTCGCCGACCTCGGCCTTCAGCGGGTTCGCGCAGGACACCGAGTCGGGCGCTTGCCCCACGGTCTTGGTGAGCTGCTCGGTGATCTGCGTTTCCAGGGTCTCCGTGCTCAGGGTGTTCCCCCCGACGGAGAAGCTCGCCGAGCAACCGGTGAGCAGCAGACTTCCGCAAGCCGCGACGAGGGCCATGGTGCGGGTAGCGCGTGACATGCTGATCTCCTCCGATCAGGTGTGCATCCGAGCGGATGCAGTCGAGAACTTCCCGTCGGCACCCCGCGGCGCAGTCGGAGTCGGCAAGCCGTTGCAGGTCAGCGCTGTATCCGCCCATCACTCCGCCCCCCAACGAGCCGTTTGTCGTGATCACGAGTCATCTTCGCAGAAGACCGATTCCGATCAGGGGGTTTTGCGAGGATTTCCGATCCGATGGCTCCGCTCGCCGAGGTGGGGGTTGATCTCGAACGGGATCAGCCCCCACTGCTGTTACCACCGGTTTTGCGACCCCGGCAGGATTCGAACCTGCGACACCCGCTTTAGGAGATCTTGCTTTCGGTCCTTGCTGGACAGGCGCGGATTTCCCCTGTGAACTCAACGGATTCCGATTGCGAACACTGGTTGCTCAGCGTCGGTTGCGGACGTTTCCGGTTGATTCCGGGGGTAAGATGGGGGCTCGTATCAGGATCACGGGTAGACAGCCGCTGTCTCGTCGCCGCACCTGAGCAGCTCATGATCAGTGTTGAAGTACTGCCTTGGCGGCCACGATGATCAGGCCGAGCACGAGGTTGACGGTGCCGACGGACACCAACTCCCACCGAGAAGCGCCCGCCCGCAAGACTGCCGCGCTGGCCCACCCGACTTGCTGGGTCACAGCCAACCCGAGCGCCAGCCACGCCGCACCCCTCGGGCCCAGGTCCAGCAACGGGCTGATCGCGACAGCGGCGGCAGGCAGAACAGCTGCCTGCACGATCGGCCATTCCCGGGCGCAGACGCCCCAGATCTCGCGCCGCGTCACGGGCTCGTGCCGCAACCGGTCGCCGACGAAGTTGGCGTAGGCGTGCGCGGCCCAGAACACCACCCCGGTGCAGAGCAGGAGCAGCACCAACTGAAGACGCGGGTACTCGCTGTGCAAGCTGGCTCCGGCCACCACCGACGCGGCCAGCAGCGAGCCGTAGATCGCGCCGGTGTAATCGGTCCGGGCCGTGTCAGGCAGTCGCTGGGCTGCGGAATCGTCGTCGTTGGTGCCTCCGGTCACTCTCGTAGGATCGCCGGAAAGGCTGCGCGCCGCCCGACGTCCGCATGCTCCAGGCCCCTCATTCATTTTCCCGAGGCATTGGTTACCAAAGTTTGCACACCGCTTTGAATTGCCTTTTTTGTGTACGAACAATGGATCCCGCAAGATTTTTGCAAGTTTCGAGCGTCTCTGAATTGGCTGACAATATCATTGCCATATCCTTCGCCGCATACTGGATCACGAGGGAGGCATAGCGATGTAAAACGGTCCCCTAGTGGCTTCGGGGGTATGTAGGGATTGATTCCCATGTTGACCCTTTGCGCAAGTCCTTGTCCGCGATCTCCGTTGTTCCATTGCGGGTCGCCAAGCACGAGCACCGCTGAGATTTGAGACACCTGAGCCGACTCGGCATTGTTGTGTATCCACTGATCGATAATCCATGCGCCTTCCGAATAGCCAACAAGAACGAGGCGCGCCGGGCGACAGGCGTTAGCTGCGGCAATCGCAGCATTGTTGAGGTCGTCCGTGGCGCGCGAAATGGGGTCGCGACTTCGCGCATCTATAATTTGGCTGAAAAATTCGGGAAAAGTCAGCTTTGGATGTTTTAGGAATACAGCTGTGGATTTGAGTCCTTTTTTCTCTGCTAATGAGTTGAACTGGGTCCAAGCGGTCTGGATGGTGGATGAGGAACTGTCTTCGTTGAGTCCATGCAGGCCGATGAACGTGAAGGGGCATCCGGCAGCCTGCGCTGCAGGGGCAACTGACTCTTGCTTCGCGGTTCCCGCGGCCGTCGGCGTTACGAGTGCCAATGGAAGCATTATAAGCGTGACCAAAAGCGTCAAACGGCGAATCATGGCTGTTCACCTTCGGGCGTAAGGGTGTTCCGGTGCACCCCTATCGTTGGTGGGCGACCCGTCACCGTGACTACAAGTCGGCGAACCTATCGATTCAACGAGACCATCTGCACTGTGGCTCTAGCAGGACGCGCAGTACAGGGACCAAATACCTAGTTTGCCCACTTTTGGTGTCGGCTTTCCGAGTCTCGGCCCGGATCGGATTCGGTCCTGCCAGGGGGAGGGTTTCAGTCGATGTGGAGCTAGACTTGCTCAGCTCAGCAAGGAAGAAATGAAAGTGATTCCACTCTGCCTTGAATGCGACCAAATGCTAGTACGCCAGCAGTAGATCGTGATCTTGCTGGTAGGGGTGCTGGAAACACAGGTGCGGCCACCGATGATCATGGTGTTTGTGAGGACAACTCAAGACCAAGCGGTGGCCGCTGACCCCAGCGTAGACCCCGCCGGATGGCAGTCGATCTTCGAGTCGGTGATGAGTCGGGTCGCCGGCCGGTTCGCCCGTGTCGAACCGCGCCGCACGGCACGCGCGTTCATCACCGGATTGTTGGCCGGTTTGGCCCGGTCGACCAGGGCACGGCCGTCGCGGTAGCGGACGATAGGCGGACGGGTTCTCACTTTCGAACTCCACTGTGGATCATTGGTGCGTCGTTCGGCTTTCGGGCCCATTTGGGGTAGAGCGTTTGCGCACATCCCATCGACGGCACCATGCTTCTCGACGACCTGCAATTGGTACCTACGAACGATGGATCGAGGGCGTGATCGAAGTGACTAAGTACCTGGTGCGAGCGGCTTACACCACCGAGGGTGTCAAGGGTCTGCGCAAGAAAGGCGGCACGGCCCGGGTGGACGCCATTCGGAGCGTGGCGGACAAGCTCGGCGGCAAGTTGGAGTCGTTCTACTTCGCCTTCGGCGACTACGACACCTACCTCATCGTCGACCTGCCGGACAACGCCTCGGCGGCGTCGATCGGACTGGCCGTCAGCGGCTCCGGTGCCGCTCGCACCGATACCGTCGTCCTGATGACTCCTGCCGAGGTCGACGAGGCCGTGTCGAAGGAGTTCGACTACCGGCCCCCGGGCGCGTGACGTCGTCGAACAGGGATACGCACTCGGGGACCGTTGCCCCCGTTGTTGATCATCCGCTTGACGTCGTAGATGTGTTCCACCGCGTGCTCGGCAACGAGCCGGGCCCCCCACCGCTTCAACGCGTCGTCCTTCGGGATGCCCTTCAAGCGGTGGTGACCCTAATCGCCCACCGCCCGTCGATCCGGTAGCGGTGGTAGTTCGGGTAGTCCACCCGCACGATCCCCTTGCGGGGGTTGGGCTTGCTCATGCTCGGCGGTCCATTTGCGACGTGAGGCAGCGGTGGAGGGGTTCGGGGGGTGGTGCAGAGCGGGCAGACGATGGGTGCCGGGGCGCGGCCGTCGAGGGGCTGAACCTCGACGGCCCCGTTGTCGTGCTATGTGTTTTGGATCTTCTGCCACGCGTTCCGGACGTTGTCCAGTGCCTCGCCGGCGGTGATCTGCAGCCGCGTTTGCCCGGCTAGTTCACGTCGCCAGGTGTTCTCGTCAGGAGGCGTGACGAACTGGTTGGCTGTTGGCCTCTTGTTCGTCGGCCCGTACTTCCTGAACAGGTCCGCTGCGGCCGGATCCAGTGCTCCGATGTTTGCAAGCAGCCAGAGTCGTAGAGGTCGCGAGATGCTGCGCGGTCTACCCACGCAGTTGTCCTCCAGGCTGCGAAGGACTCGCAGGTAGGCACCCGCAGGGTGGCTGGCGGTGCGTCCGAATAGCGCTGGACCAGCTCTCGGTGTTCGGTCGGCCAAGGCGCATACCCGGTGCGGTTGAGTAGCTGGATACGCACGGTTGTGCCATCTGGGGCAACGAGGACAGCCGGTTCGACTTCGCGGACTGCTGTCATCGGAGGGCGCCAGGTGAGCCCCGGGTACTCACGCCGGACGGCCCGTAATCGGGGCTGAGCATGGTCAACTGCCTTCGAGGATGCGTTGGAGGGTTGCTCGTCGACGTTGTTTGGTCGCGAGCTCGTGGAGCAGGTCGTGGTCGGCGCGGGGGAGCAGTCCTTGAACTGCCGCGTGGGCTTCCTCTGGTAGGCCGCCGAGCTCGGGGCGGGCGGCGAGATCGAGGAGGGTCTGCTCGACCGTCGTGACCCAACCTCGGCCTAGTTCGGTGGCGTGTTGCTGGACGTCGAGCGCGGCGACGTCGCGGCGGACGAACACGACAGTGGCGTCGCGATCGGTCAACTGCAGCTCTGGTCTGCGTCGGGCTGCAGCGACGACGGCGATTGCGAGCCCGCGTGGAATCGCGCCGTGCACTCGTGCTGCGGACAGTCCTATGAGTGCGACCGAATCGATGCCGTCGTTGGCGGCGGCGATGCCGAGTGCAGCAGCCTCCAGTTCCGGGAGCCAGTGGCGGCCGAGCTGATCATCCGGCACCGCCGCGTAGTACCCGGTGGCGAGTTGGTGCAGCGCTCCGGCGCGGGTGAGGCGGGCGACTTCGGGGCGTGGATGGGCGTAGACCGCGCCAGCATCCTGCGGGCGCAGGACACGGATCGGTCGGCGAAGAAGCTTAGGAGGTACCCGAGCGGGAGCACGCGCCATGGCTGTCACCTCCGTAGGCTTTTACCCTACGCTTGTAGCACTGTTGGCGGGTGTAGGCGCGCTACTGGCGGTCGTATCTAGTCGATGCGGGTGATCGCGGGGAAGTCGCAGAGTGCGTCGGGCACCGCGGCGTGCTCGATGTGCTAGTCGCACCTGTCGGAATGATGAAGCGCCCCCGGCAGGATTCGAACCTGCGACACCCGCTTTAGGAGAGCGGTTTCGGGGGTATAGCGAGACTTAGCGATGGATAGCCGGATTGGCATACGAGCAGGTAGGAGGTGGTTTTGGGGGCGTGGCGGCTAGCGGCTCATAGCGTCGTCTAGCCGCCGCTGCCCCCAATTTGCCCCCAGTTAAGGACACAATGGACGGTTGGTTTCGGGTGGGCAGGGCCCGGCGCTGCCCAGTTAGAGAGGTTCGTCAGTTGATCGATTGGTCGCTACCCTGGCGGTGCACCTTCTCGCGGAGGTCATGACGCCCCCGGCTGGCCCCCGGGGGCATTCCGCGAGAAACCCCGACTCCGCGAATCGAGGGTGATCATGGGTAGCTTCCCCGAGCCGTACCAGCCGATCGGCGACCGCATCCGCCAGCTACGCGGCAAGCTCTATACCCAACAGGAACTCGCCGATAAGGCACGGGTGTCCGTCGACCTGGTGCGCAAGCTCGAACAGGGAACCCGAACCACTGCCAGGGTCGAGAACCTGCACAAGCTCGCCCTCGCCCTGGACACCACGTTGGCCGACCTGATCGGCCCCGCCCGTATCCCGGACCAAGCACCGAATGAGGGCGCGGTGGAGCTGCGGCACGCCGTCACCGACCTTGATGACCTGATCGGCCCGCCGGCCGACATCGACCCACTCGGCGTCGACGACGCGCAGCGCGCCGAGGTGTACGCGTGGGGCATCTACTGGTCCGGGGACCACGATGCCGCTGCCGCGGCCCTCCCGAGCTTGATCTACGGGCTGCGCGCCGGGTACGCGACCGCGAACCTGCCCGACCGGGCGCCGCTCGCTTACGCCCTGTCCCGAACCTTGTGGGCTGCGGGGTCGACGTTGATGCATCTCCGGCACAACGACGCCGCATCGGCGGCCACCCGGTGGGCTGTGCGGCTCGCCGCCGAGGGTAACGACCCCTGGATGCACGCCACCGTCAAGGGATCGTTGGCGTGGCAGCTCATGGTCTCCGGTCGCTACAACGAGTCGATGACGCTGACCGAACGGGCCGCAGCCAACATCGAGCCGGACGGGTCCGCACCGGCTCCGCACCTGTCGGCCTACGGTTCCCTGCTGATGCAGTCCGGCAACGCCGCGGCGCGAGCCGGGAACGGCGGCGCAGCACGGGACTACCTCGACGCAGCCGCCGAGGTGGCCCGGCGGCTCGGCGAGGACCGCAACGACTACAGCACCACGTTCGGGCCGTCGCTGATTGCGATGCAGTCCGCCGATGTTCACATTGCACTCGGTGACTACGACCGGGCGGTAGCCGCCGCGGCGACGATGCCGAGCCAAGGCGCCGCACTGCCGACGATGGCGCACTGCCGGCACCTTGCCGATCGAGCGCTTGCCCATGTTCGCCTCGGCCAGCCCGAAACGGCGTTGCCGCTCATGGCCACAGCGGTGCAGTCGTCGCCGAACTGGGCCAAGCACCAGCAGTTGCCGAAGGTCGTTGTGCGCGAGCTGCTGCACACCACCAAACAGCGGTCGAGTGTGCTTCGGAACCTGGCCTCGACGCTCGGAGTGAGCTGATCGGGTAGTAGGACAAAGCGTCCTACCCGACCGAAGATCACCGCTCATACGTTCCAGGTATGAGCACGGTCGACAGCTGCCCCACCAGCCCACACACCCACCGGGTGTTCTGGCTGCCGGTACCCGACCAACAGGTACCGGCAGCCGGTGAGGTTGGCGACGGGGCTGGGGTGCGAGCAGGCACCCGTCATGCGTTCTGGGGTCGCCGCTGGGACGGCCAAGAGGCCGAGTGCCAAACAGTGTGCGGCGTGGTGGTCAACCTGGATGAGTCGTCACCGCTGGACTGGATCAGCATGGCGGAGTGCGGCGACTGCCGGGCCGAGATCCTGCGGGTTCGGGGCGGGGTACGGCCATGACCGTGATTCTCGCCCGCCGGACAACCGGAACCGCGACCCAACGCGTTGTGCACGCCTGGCCTGCGGACCAGACCGGCGACGTAGTGCGCGCGTTGTGCGGAGCGACAGCGCAGGTCCGTGATCTCGAACGTTGCGGCCAAGTCGGAATGCCGTGCGAAGCCTGCACCTTCATCGCCGTCGAGCTGGCCCAGCAGGCGAAGGCGCCCGCTTCGCCACGAATCGAGCGGGAGCCGGCCGTGCCCTACGCCGTCGACCGAACAGATTCGACGATGTGCCACGACGTGCCCGAGATCCCCACCGTTGAGTCGTTCGACGGGCAGCTGGTCGTCGTCACCGCGTGCGGGGTACACGCGTTGCTGAAATCCGGCACGCCCACGGGAAAGCGGTGCCCGGAGTGCAGGCAACAACACGATGTTGCCCAGCTCGACATGGGAAGGGCGATCCTGTGATCGCCGTGCTGATTGCAGCCGCCGCGGTTGCTCTAGTGCTCACCGGATGGTGGGCGGCGCGCTACCTCGCCGAGCAGGGCAAACACGCCGGGGCTGGCGAGGGTGCGTTGACGGTTGAGCAGCTGCTCGCCGAGGCCGACGCCGAGGATGAGCCCGGTGGTCGGCACCGGCTTCGCGAGCCGCTGGTGATGCGTGGGGACCTGGCCGACGACCTCGCGGTGGTGGAAACGCGGCTGCTGCCACCCGCTGAGGCCGGGTTGCCGTTCGACGACGCCGAATTCATGGCGTCCCACCGGTGGACGTTGCGCCATCTCCTAGTCGGGCTCCAGAACTTGTAGAGCTCGGCGGGGCATCGGCCGAAGCCTTCCGGTTGGTCCCCCGCCGAAACCACGTGCCCGCTCCGCTGACCCCCAGGGCGGACGGGCACCCCGGATGGTCGGGCAGGCGACGGCCCCTCGGCGCCACCCGGCCATCCATTTCCGCCCCCGGCGAGGCGCTGCTGACGGTGATCTGAGCTCGGCTTGGCCGGGCCTGCGGCAGCGGGGTCGACGCGCGGCAACGGCGCCGCAACCAACCCGCCCGCGCCGGGGGCGCTCCCCGAGGAAACCGCCCCGGTGCCGGCCCCCGAACGGCACCGGGGCACGCGGACCAACCAAGTGGAATGGACGGACAGGGCAAGAACGAGTTCGGAGGTTCACTGTGGACGAACGGATTTCGTTTGTGTGGCTGGAAATCACGGGGAAATGCCAACTGGAGTGCACGCACTGCTACGCCGAGTCCGGCCCGACCGGCAACCATGGTGTGATGCAGGTGGGCGACTGGCGGCGGGTCGTCGACCAGGCCGCCGAGCTCGGCGCCGGGATGGTGCAGTTCATCGGCGGCGAGCCGACCCTGCACCCGGCGTTACCGGCGCTGATCAACCACGCGCTCGGTCGCGGCGTTGAGGTCGAGGTGTTCACCAACATGGTCAGCATCCACCCGGTGCTGTGGGACGTGCTCACCCAGCCGGGCGTGCGGTTGGCGACGTCGTACTACTCCACCGACTCCGGCGAGCATGCCGTGATCACCCGGCGGCCGACCTACGAGCGGACCAAGGCCAACATCGTCGAGGCGCTGCGGCGCTCGATCCCGCTGCGGGTGGGTGTGGTGAACCTCTGGGAGGGGCAGCGCAGCGACCAGGCTGTGGCCGAGCTGCGCGAGTTGGGGGTGAGCGAGATCGGAACCGACCGGTTGCGGCAGGTCGGGCGCGGGGTGCGCACCGGCGCGGCCGGGCTGGATCAGCTGTGCGGGCATTGCGGCGATGGCAAGATCGCGATCTCACCGACCGGGCAGGTGTGGCCGTGCGTGTTCTCCCGCTGGATGCCGGTCGGCAACGTGCGTGAACGTGCGCTCGCCGAGATCCTGTCCGGGACACGGGCGGGCGAGGTCGGCGAGACACTACGGACCGCCTTCGCCACTCGGCCGAGGTCGGCGTGCGACCCTCAGTGTGGGCCGAACTGCGGCCCGGCCTGCAACCCGTCCTGCTGGCCGCACGGCACCGGGCCATGCGGCCCCAACGGCGGGTGCATGCCGAACTACGACGCCTAGGAGCCCTGTGTTCGTCCGACGCGCCTACGTCAGGGAGGCGAACCGGCCCGGCCGCGCCCAGCGTGGCCGGTGGCCGTTCACGGTGCCGTGCGTGGCCGAGCTCCTCGACGAGGGGCTGCGGTTCGAGGCGCCGGTGACGTTCTTCGTCGGCGACAACGGCTCGGGTAAATCCACGCTCGTCGAGGCGATCGCCGAGGGATTCAAGCTCGATTCCTACGGCGGTCGGCTCGCCGCGTTGCGGGGCCGCCCGAACCCGACCAAGACCCCGCTCGGCGAAGTGCTGACCCTGGAAACGACCGCGGCCGGGTCGCGGATGCTCGGCGGCCCCCGCACCAAGAAGCAAGGCTTTTTCCTGCGCGCTGAAACGGCGTTCCAGATGACCGAGAACCTCGGCGGGGTGTCGGGCTACTGGGAGGACAACACCGCGGAGATGTCGCACGGCGAGGGCTTTCTCGCGGTGTTCCGGGCGATGTTCGCCAAGCCCGGTTTCTACGTGATGGACGAGCCCGAGGCCGCGCTGTCGTTCACGTCGTGTCTGCGGCTGGTCGGGCTGATGCACGAGCTCGGCAAGACTGGCGCGCAGGTGGTGTGCGCGACGCACTCGCCGATCCTGGCCGCCACACCGGGCGCGGACATCATCGAAGTGGGTGAGCACGGGTTCCGGCGGATTAAGTGGGACGAGCTCGAACTCGTCGACCACTGGCGCCGCTACCTGGCCAACCCGGACAGCTACCTCCGGCACATCGTCGACTGATGAGCCCGACCGCCGCCGAGGTCGCCGAGGCCGACCGCCAGTTCGCCGAGTGGATGCGGAGCAACCTCGCACGCGCCGCCGACCGCTTCGGAGTGCAGGTCGACGGCGAGCCGGTATTCGGGTGGCGGCTGCGGTCGATTAGCGCCCCCGCGAACAGCCCGCACGGCCGCCGATGGCTGCGGGTGGTCTCCGAGCAAATCCAGTGGGCACAAGGCGATTGGTGGACGGGTAACACCGACGCCAACGCCATCACCGGCATCCGCAAACCCCACGTGCTCGACTCCGCGGAGTGGGAGATCCCGGAGGTGCGGCGGCAGCGCGCCGAGCTGATGAGCTACGTATCCGGCCGGCGGTGTTCGGACACCGACGCGCTACGGATCGAGGTCGATTTGCCGTCGGCGTGGTGGGGCGAGCTGCGCCGCAGCCTCGACGTGATCAGGTCGACCCCGACGGCGCGGATGCGCAAGGACGAACCGGCCATTCGAAAGGCGATCCGGGATGCGCTCGGGTTGTCGATCGAGGTGCGGGAGTGGGAGACCGTGCACGGTGATCTGCACTGGGCGAACCTGCTGCAACCCGAGCTCGGCATCCTCGATTGGGAGCTCTGGGGCCGCGGCCCGGCCGGCACCGATGCGGCGTCGCTGTACTGCTACAGCCTGCTGGCACCCCGCACCGCGGCGACCGTGTGGGACGCCTTCGCTGATGTTCTCGACGCCCCGAACGGCACCACGGCGTTGCTCTACGTCGCTGCACGCCTGCTGCGCCGGGTAGACATGGGTGACCACCCCGAGCTCGCGGCACCGCTCCGGCGCTTGGTCGACGAGCTCGTGGCGTAGGCCGCAACGACGAAGCGCCCCACGCCGAACCCGTACAGGGCTACGGCGTGGGGCGTCTACGTGTTTGCGGCGCCACTTACGCGCTGCTCCAAAGGTGCTATCCAGGGGTGTCGTCGTCGACGTGCTGAGCATCGCGGGCCAACAACCTGATCTCGGGGGTGCATGCTGACGGGATGGTTGACGCATCGCCGCAGATCTGCGAGCTCACTGATCCCTCTTCTGTCACCTCGATGCTCCGCCAGCAGTTGATCGAGTGCTGGGTGGCCGTGACCAACGCAGGAGGAGCGGTGGGCTTTCCTTTCCCGCCGATCTCCGTCGACGACGTCGCACCCGTCGCCGATGAACTGATCAAGCGGTTACACCCCGACCGCTCTCGACTGCTCCTGGCTCTGGAACACGACAAGATCGCAGGCTGGGTCAACCTTCACCGAGACCCGAAACCGCTCATTGCTCACTGGGGAATCGTGAGTCATCTCCAAACCCATCCCACTGCGCGGGGCCAGGGGGTTGCAACAGTCCTGATGCGCCATGTTCACAGAACCGCACGCGACGGCATGAAGCTGGAGCAACTCCACCTCGCAGTGCGGGGCGGCGCCGGCTTGGAAGATTTCTACAGCCGTCTCGGCTGGGAGGAAGTTGGACGATGGCCTAGCGCACTGCGCCTGGGGCCCAGTGATGACCGGGACGAGGTCTTGATGTTCCGCGCACTTCGTTAGCCGTTCCGCGACTATGCGCCCTGCGTCGAAGCCTGCACCGTTGCGGCGTGGGGCGTTTGCTGCCGGGTCGGCGGCACCTCGTCAAGCCCAAGATCGTGGTGTGACGCGCGCCTGGCAGGATTGAGGGCAGGGAACTTTCGGGGTCGCCCTTTTATGCGTAGCGTTCCGTAGTCGTTCCTCCCCTTCCTAACCGCATTTGGTCACGATGGAAGGGTGTAGATGTCCACGTTTTTCCTGCTGGGATGGGTCTCCGCGGCCGCGTGTCTCGTGGTTACTCCTGGTGTTCAAGCATTGATGAGTCTGAGCAAGCGCCGCCGAGGCGAGGCGTTCCGGCACTTCCGTAGCAATCTCGCGTGGGCGGCCGGTTCCGTGAGCGTGGCCGGCCTTGTCGCAGGAGCACTCGAAGTGTTGCCACTCCGGTAACGACTGCCGAAGGGCGCCGTGCCCCGCAGTTGGGCGCGGCGCCTCTCCTACTTTCCGTCGCCAGCTGAGCTGTAGATAGGCGGCGTGTTGCTTCCGAGGACGATGCGCGTCAGCCACGCGGGCATGCGTGGTTCGAGCGCGCGGAGCCCGGCGTACACGGTTCCAAGGATCATCGGGACTGCAAGAGTCGGCCCAGCGTCGCCGAGCGCATTGACGAGCCAGTCCGGTGCGCCGAGCGTGACCAGGTACGCGACGAGGGCGGACCAGGCGGCGGGGACGATCGTGCGAAGCCACGCGGTGAGCTGGTCGGACACGGGGTGCCTCACTTCCACTTGGCGTCGATCTCGACGGACAGGGACAGGTCGCAGTCCGAGCGATAGACGACGCAGATCTGCGTCGCGGCGCCCGGGATCGGCCACGACTGCCGGTCGTTCGCGACGAGGGTGTACGGACCTTGCAAGCCGTACTTGCGGCCGGGCTTGCCGTCTGCCTGCCAGTCCTCGCAGGCGTAGACCTCGCGCACCTCGACGTTCTCGCCGGCGACCAGGGACACGAACAGCTCGCCGTCGTTTCCGGTCACGCGCCCGAACTTCGGGGGGATCGCCGCGGCGAACGTGCGCACCCGTTCCGGGCTGCGCGGGATCGTGTAGCCGAACGCCGAATCGCCGCCGCTGTATCGGCGCACGAGCTCGAACAGTTCGTCAGTGGTGGCCATGTCGAGTTCCTTGTCTCCGCTGGCGACAGCGGCTCGAAAGAGATCCATGTCCACGCGGCCGGGGTCGATCTTCCCGGTCACGCTGGTTTCCTTGTGGCCGCGCGCGGCGTCGGCAGGGCGGCCAAGGTGGTCGAGCACTGCCCGCGTCGCGCGCACCGCGGCGGCGTACTGCTCGGGGCTGGGCGACTGGTTGACGCCGTGGTAGTCCCATTCGAACCCGACGTAGAGCGTGTTCCCGTCGCCGGCAGGGTTCGGGCCGGATGATCGAGCTTTTCCGGCGTGGTTGGCGCGTCCGGCGGCGATCAGGTGCACGACGCCGTCGTAGCTGATCACGCCGTGGCACAGCGGGCCGTCGAGGTCGGGGCGGCCGTTGATGCACATCTGCACCGTGGGCGCGGGGCGGGCGTAGCTGGCCGGGGTGGCGGTGTGGTGTTCGAGCACGCCGACCGGGCGCGGCTGCGGGCCCGACGCGGTGCGTTCGCGCCAACCGGGGGTTTCGACGACGCGGAGCCCGGCGGCGCGCAGCACGTCGGCGAGCCACACGAGGGGGAGGGCCAAGGGGATCACCTCGTTGGGGGTGTTGTGGGCTTGCCGTCCTCGGTGGACGGTGTGCCGGGGGTGACTGGGCCGTCGACGCAGCCGATGCCGTCGTAGGTGCCGCCGTTGGGCGCGAGCAGCAGCACAGGCCGCAGCTCGTAGCCAGGCGGACACGTCGGACCTGGTTCGCCTTGTTCGCCCTGCGGACCGGGCGGGCCAGCCGGCGGCGGGTTCGCCGCGAAGTAGCGGGCCACCGCGGCGTCGATCTCCTCGGCCGTGGGCGGCCGTCCGGGTTCGCCGTCGGCGCCATCGCTCCCGGCGGGCGGCGGGTTGTCCGCGAGGTAGCCAGCGACCGCAGCGGAGATCTCGCCGGCAGCGGGCGGTCGTCCGGGTTGCGGCGGGTGAGCGGTCAGGTACTCGGCCACCGCGGCGGTGATCTGGTCGAGCGTCGCCGAGCGTCCGGCCGGGGGCGGGTTGCGGCGCAGGTAGTCGGCGACCGCGGCGGCGATGTCCGCGCGCGACACCGCCGGCGGCTCGGGGTCGTCTTTCACCTCGGCCGCGATGCGGCAGGCGTCGCCGACCCGGGCCGCCACGCTCGGATCCGTGCGGCAGAGCTCGGCGAGCGGGTCGGCCACAGCGCGGGCGTCCTGCGCCGACTCCGCTGCCTGCTGCTGGGCCTGTGCACGTTGGTCGGACTGCTCGTTGGCGCGTACCTGCGTGAGCACCTGGGCGCCGACGAGGTAGGCCAGCAGCGCCACGGCCACGGCGAGCAGTAGTAGTCGGGTCCGGTTGAGCCGTCGCGTCATGGCGCATCCCCCCTTGCGCGGCGCGCCAGCTCGGCGGCCTGGTCCTCGGCGCGGCGGCGCTCGGATCGTTCGACGTCGAGCGCCAGGTGCAGTTCGTCGAGTTGCTTGCGCAGTGCGGCGACGTCGTCGCGGAGCTCGCGCAGCTCGGCGTCGTGCGCCTCGGCGATCCGGGTCAGCTCCGCGGCGTGGCGGGACTCGGCGGCATCGAGCGCGGAGCGGTAGTCGCCGCGGTCGCTGGCCGCGTTGCGCATGACGTAGACCAGCAGGGCGAGCAGCGCGCCGGCACCGCCGAGCTGTGGGGCGGTCTGCATCACGGCGGTGATAGCCGCATCCACGGATCACCCCCAGTGCGTGCGGTGGTCAGGCGCCCGTTTCAGGGTCGGTGGGTGCCTGTTCATCGGCGGGGGGCGGTTGGATGACGACGACTTCGGGTGGGTACGCCGAGGGCGGTGGATCGCTCGGGAGCACGGGGGCGCCGGTTTCGTCGACCAGGCCGCCGGTTTCGGTGTCCCACGATGCGGGTGGTGCCCATCCGGTGTTGTCGCCGACGCCGGGCGGCACCGGCAGTCCGCCGAACCAGTCCAGGGCCAGCGTCGTCAGCAGGACGATTTCGGGCATCACGCCTCCACTCCCCACACTGCGGGCCACAGCCGGACCCAGCCGGTTCCTGCGGTGCGGCGGGCCTGGATTTCGATGGTGACCGGTGCCATGTGGTTGCCGGGCCACAGTCCGGGCCCGAACAGGAAGGCGTTGGCCTGGTAGATGCTGCTGCCCACGGCAGTCACCTGGGCGGAGTCGGAGAACACCGCACCGCCGATGATCACCCGGATTTCCCCGGTGGTGCCGGCGGTGTCGGCGGCGGCGTAGACCACGAGCGTGATCTTGGGGTGCTGGTGGTAGATGCTCTGCACCCACTTGCCCGTGAACGTGGCCTGTTGCGTACCGGGCCACTCGGGGACATCCGTTGGGATCATGGGTGTGGGGATGTAGGGGCGGGCCAGGCCGCGGCCGGTGAGCTTGTCCGGCGCGACCAGCGTGGCCCCGCCTGCGTCCTTGGTGATGAGCCGGGTGTTGGAGCGGCGTTCCAGCTCGGCGACCCGCTGCTGCAACTTGCGGATTTCGTCGAAGGGGTCGCCGCCAGGGCGGGGGATCGTCGGCACGGTCACACCTCCGCGAGGGTGCCGGTGAGTTCCAGCTTGATCCGGCCGTCCGAATAGGACGATCCGGTGATGCGGGCCCGCTGCGGGCCGTCGACGAACGGGTTGTCGTTCAGGTGGAATTCGCCCCAGTCGCCGAGTCGCCACACGTCGAGCCTGGGGTACACGGCGGGGTCGATGGTGGCCGACCGTGCGACCAACGGGCGTTTGTACGCCTGCAGGTGCGCGGCGGCGTAGGCGTCGAGTTCGTCGCGGTTGGTGCTCGATGAGTGGTCGCTGTTGGCGTCTTCCAGCGCGGGCCACCCGGCGTCGACCAGGTCGTTGCTGAACGCGGTGCCGAAGGTCTTGGCGTTCTCCTGCCCGTCACCGGGAACCGCGACGTAGCTACACATCCGGGAGCCGTCGACGTCGAATGCCATGTCGACCAGGCCGGCACCCTGGTCCCAGATCAGCGGCGCCGCTGGGTCACCGAGCTCGGGTTGCCCGATGCGGACTTGCCAGCGGATTTGCTCGCCGGTGGCGGTGCGCACGAGGACCGGCCGGAAGTCGATGTCGGGTCCGTCGATGACTTCGGAGAGTTGCCGCAGGGCCTCGTCGACGGGCTTGTAGTCGTAGCCGTGATAGGTGCGCTCGTGGTCGCCGTCGACGGTGATCGGCAGGTAGTCCAGCGGGAGTTCCCGGCCGTATTCGGCGGTGGCGTGCTCGACGATGCCCTGCGCGATCCCCGCCAGCGAGCGGCCGGTGAACGACACGGTGGCGCTCGGCGAGGCGGGGTCGACGGCGGCGTAGGTCATCAACCGTCGGCGCCCGAACAGCGCCCACAGCGTCGAGCACTTCAGCCCCACACCGGATATGGCCGGGACCGGGGAGACCAGTGGCCCGGCCCATGCCACCGTGTTGCCCCACACGATCGCGAGGCTGAACCGCCACGGGCCGGAGATGATGCCGCGCAGCGCGTAGGCCGGGGATCGGTCGTCCCAGGTGCCGCGGCCGGTCGCGGCATCCAGCGGGCACGTGATCGACGCGGTGCCGCCGGCGTTGAGCTGCTCGTCAAAGCTCAGCGCCGAGTAGTCCAGCTCGGCCAGCACGTTCCCGGACCGGGTGTGGAACACCAGCACCTCGAACCGCGGTGCGCTGTTGCGCTGCCGGTAGTCGGCCACGATCGCCTCCTACGGCAGTTCGATGACGCCCCAGATCGCGACGTTGCCGCCCTCGGGGTAGCCGCTGGGGATAGTCGGGACGCCGGAACCGGGAGAACCGACCGCTGCGGTGATGCGGTAGTAGTTCTGGCGGCAGTCCGACGGCGAAGCAGGGAACATCGGCGACAGCCGCCTGCTGTTCTCCCAGACGAGGCACTGTCCGATGTAGTCGCCGCGGTTGTTCGACGGGCCACCCGGAACCCACAGCGAGCAGCTGATTTTCTGGTGCACGGCGCCGTTGGTGAGCCCGGGCGGAAGTTCGGTGTAGATGTTGCCGGGCGCGGCGTAGTAGCTGCCGCTGCCCCACCGGAACAACATGCGGACCGTGAGCATCTTGCCGATCAGCTGGTACTTGGCGTTCACGCTGCCGCCGGTACCGAGGTTGACAGTGCTCCCGTCGGACTCGGATTTCAGCACGGCGTTCCACGACTTCCAGCCCGCGGCCGAGGCCGCAACCGACCATTCGGTGCCGGTCCACACTCCGAGTTCGCGGGTGGTGAGGTCGTAGCGGAAGTCCCCAGCCCCACCGCCGGGCCGGTTGTTGTCGTTGTAGGACAAGCGAATGCCACCAGGTGCGCGGGTGAACAGGCGCCGATCGGTGATGTCGGCCAGCGTGATCGACGTAGCGGAGGCCTTGACGCGCACCGCGGACACCACCACGCAGTTCATGCCGGACACCGACGGCTCGGACGGGATCGCCGCCGCCACCCCCTGGACGACCTCGACGGTGAACTTGCGGGCCCCGGTGTCCTCCGCGGAGTCGACGACGCGGGCCACAATGAGATCGATGCGCGGGTTGGTCTGGTCGGCCGGCGCGATATCGAGCGTCCCGGACGTCGGCAAGGTGCCGACGTAGCCCAGCTCCCCGGCCACCGGGATCACGCACTGCCCGGCGATGACCTTGACACCCATGCCCGGTTGGTCGAGCGCGACGACGCCGAGCTGCCCATTGGAACCCCCACCGCCGGGGAGCACACCGCCTTCGCGGGTGAGGTTGCCCGGTGCGGTGTCGTAGCCACCGGCGAACGCCGCGGCGAGCCCGGCGCGCATGTCGCGCGGATCGAGGCGCTTGTTGACGAACCACGGCGACAGCCCTTCGAGGACAGCAGACATGTCCGATTCTCCTTCAGTACCAGGCTTGACGGTGCTCGACGATCAGCAGCGCATCGGGGTTCACGGCGTCGGCGGTCAGGGCGAAACCTTCGGTGCCGCCGGGCGGGATTTCGGGCCACGGGCCGTCGCGGGTCAACAGCGAGCGGCGGTTGGCGGTGCCGCCGAGCAGTGGTTGCAGTCCGGGGTAGCCCTGGGCGGTGAACGCTCCGGTGTTGATGACCAGGAAGTCAGCGGGCCCGAGCTCGCCGGAGTAGGACAACGTCGTGCCGGAGTCGACGGCGCGCACGACTGGGCGTGAGATCGGGCCACGGATGGTCAGCAGCGGCGATGTGGGGGCATTGCCGCCGTTGTAGATCCGGGCGATGCCGGTGTTGGCCGGTTCCCCCGCGTCCACGCCCGGGTCGGTGGCGTCCACCCCGGGATCGGTGGCATCGACCCCGCCGGTGCCGGGCAGCGGCATGCCGGTGGAGGTGGATTCCCACGGCGCGTACAGCCCCGGATCCGGGGCGGCGAGCTGGATGGACCAGCGGAACACGGTGTCGCTGATCGGCGCCGCGCTCGGTGCGGCGTCCAGCTCGACGTCGGCGACCAGGCGGTGCCCGCCCTCGACGCCGACCAGCTTGTAGAGCCGACCGCCGTCCGGGCAGATTCCGGTGATGAGGCGTTGCGCGGCCCGCCGCGATTCCACCGACGGGCATGCGCAAACACCTTCGAGGGTGATGATGCGTTCGCCACGGTGGGCCCGGCCGCGGAACGAGCCGTCGCCGCTGCGTGCGGTGCGCTCGGTCCGTGGCGCGGGCCCGTCGAACCATCCGGTATCGCCGGTGACCAGCCATTCGCGGCCCTCCGGGTCGACGTCGCCGAGCACCAGGCCGTCAACGGTCCACGTCGCCGGTTGCGGAAACGCCTGGTTGAGCATCCGGCCCGACACCACGCCTGATCACCCCATTCGTAGGTTGAGGGCCAGTTCGCGGCGGACCGCGGTGGCGATGGACTGTTCGGACTGGTCGGCGCGCGGGTAGACCTTGATTTCGATCGGCGGTGCCCCACCCTCGCCGTCGGTGGGCAGGTAGCGGCGGACGGTGTCCCACTGCTCAGCAGTGAGCACCGGCTCCGGCCGCCCGGTCCGGTTCCACACCAGCGAATCGCCCGGTGGCAGGTAGCCGCCCGAGTCGTAGCCGCCGGGCCGGTTGTAGGCCGCGGGCAGGCTGCCGTAGCGGGCGAGTGCGTAGCGCATGCTGGCGAGGATGTTGGCGAGCGGGTCGTAGAGGTTGTTCGCCGCGCGTGGGTCGCGGTAGCGGGCGAACGTGGGACCGATGACCTGCATGAGGCCGATCGAGGGGGTGCCGCGCTGGGCGTTGATGTCCCAACCATTGAAGGCGTTCGGGTTCCCGCCCGACTCTTGTTGCATCCGCCGCAGCGTGATGCCCAAGTAGTCGGCGGGCTGCCCGAGCATCGCGAGCGCCTGCAATACCAGCGGTGCCCACCGCTGCACCCCGGCGCCGACGTTGGCCACCGGAACAGCGCCGTACCCGCCGGAATCCGACTTGAACCACTCGGTGATCGCTTCGATGGCCTTGCGGGGGATGCTGGTGACCAGGTCACGCCACATGCCGCCCGCGCCGGCCGCGTCGCCGTTGAGGAAGTCGCGCAGCGTGGTGATCGCGCCGCCGATGCCGGGGATCCACCCGGCGATCGTGGCGAGCCCGTCGACGATGCCGCCGCCGGCGAAGTGCCCGACGCTGTGCCCACCGGTGGAGCCTGGCGGGCGGCCGGACAGCTCGCGGTTCAGGGCGAGGATGGTGGCCGGGCCGAGGAATCGGGTGGCTTCGGGGGTGAGCACGGCCTCGCCGGGCGAGAGCATCGCGGGCACCGAGTCCACACCCGGCGCGTAGCCGGGCAGCACGCCACCGCCGGCCAACCGGACCTCGTCGAGCCTGCCGAGCCCGAACACTCCCGCGATGCCGTTCCAGACCGGCAAGATGCCGCGGTTGTAGACGACGTCCACAACGAACTGGATCGGCGCCTTCGCGTACTCCTGAATCTGCGACCAGGCGTCCCGGATCCAGATCGCCGTCCGGTCGAATGCCTGGCCGACCAGATCAACCGCCCAGCCGATCGCGTCGAAGGCGGGTTTGAGGATGTGCAGCCACACCCAGTTGATGCCGTCCAGGAGAGCCCGCCACCCGACACCGATGGCGTCGAACACCGGCCGCAGCGCGTTCGTCCACAGCCAGGACGCGGCCGCGGCGACGGCGTCCCACGCCGGTTTGAGGATGGTCACCCACATCAGCTGCATGGCGCGCAGGTTCGTTTCCCAAGCCCATCCGATGAAGTCGAACACGGGGCGTAGCGCGTTGGTCCACAGCCAGCTCGCCGCCGCGGCGACGGCGTCCCAAGCTGGCCGGAGGATGGTGTCCCACATGAGCTGCATGGCGCGAAGGTTGGTCTCCCACGCCCATCCGATGAAGCCGAACACGGGCTGGAGCACGGTCGACCACAGCCAGGTCGCGGCGGCGGCGATCGCGTCAATCACCGGGCGCAGCACGTTCTCCCACGCCCACAAGGCCGCCGCTGAGATCGCATCCCAAGCACCGACCACAATGGACCGGAATGTCTCGGAGTTGTTCCAGGCGTAGACGAGCACGGCGCCGAGCGCGACGATCCCGGCGATGATCAAGCCGACCGGGTTGGCGGACATGGCGGCGTTGAGTGCCCACTGCGCGCCGGTCACGACTGCGGTGCGAGCAGCCCACAGCGTCATGGCGCCGTTCACCAGAGCGATCGCCCCAGCGAACGAACCCACGCCGATCACGAGCGGCGTCAACCACGCGGAGTTGTCCCGGACCCAGCCAACGAATCCCTCGATCGCGGGGATGACCTGGCCGCCGAGGACGTCGACGAGCCCGGTTTGCAGGGCCCGCCCGAACTCCGTCAGCCTGGTCTGCGCGTTGTCCCGCAGCGTGACGCCCACCGCGTCGGCAGCGCCGCCGATCTGGCCGAGCGCGCCGATGGCTCGCGACGGATCCAGCGCGTACAGAGCGGATTGGAGATCCTCGGCCTGCGTGCCGAACAGGTTCACCGCGGCTTGAGCTTGTGCAACGGGGTCCGTCATGCCGCGTAGGCGGTCCATCACCAGGTCGAGCGCCGAAGTAGCCTCGGGCCCGCCGCGGGCGATGCGGGCGGCCATGTCGTCGGCGGACAGGCCGATGGCGGCGAATCCGTCGGCGGTGGTCTTGCTGCCGTCAACGGCCCGGATCGCAAATTCCTTGATCGCGTCGGCGACCAAGTCCGAGTTCCGGGCACCGGCCTGCATGCCCTGCACCAACAGCCCGGTCGCGGTCTGCGCGTCGAGCCCGAACTTGGCGAACTGCACCGAGTATTCCGTCAGGGTGTCGAGGAAATCCTTGGACCGGTCGGCACCCTGCTGGAAACCGCGGGTGACGATGTCCAACGCCGTCTCGGCGTCCGGCGCCAACCCGGTTTTGAGCAGCTGCCCGACGGCCTGCGTCGCTTCGCCCAGGTCGAGGTCGAACGCCGAGGCGAGGTTGAGCACCTTGGCCGTGACGGACTCGATTTGCGCGTTGGTCGCGTCTTCCATGACGAGCCCGGATTGCCACACGCCGCGGATCGCGTCGTTGACTTGCCCGAGCGATTCCCCGTACGCCTGGCTGTAGAGCGATCCGGCGATCCGGCCGAAGTCCGCGGACATCTCCGGGGTCGCGCCGAGCTGCGCGGCGAGCTTGTCGCCGAGCTGCGCAGCCTCCAACGCACGCGCGGCGGTGTCGGCTGCGCCGCCGATGGCGAGCACCCCGGCCGCGAATGCGCCGGCGGTCTTGGCGGCGCTTCCCAGCGAGGACCCGAACCCGCCCGCCGAGCGTTCGGCCTTGCCCATCGACAGCGACACCGCGTCGGTCGCGTCCTGCGCGTCGGCCTGCGCCCGCTCGAACTTCTTCTGCGCCGCCGTAGCACGGTCCGAGGCCGTCGACAGGCCTCGTTTCGCCGTTTCGAGGCGTTCCTCGGCGGCGGCGATCTGCGACGCCTTGGCGTTGCCGTTCGCCCGGACCTCGGCCAACCGCTGCTCGGCGACCCGCACGCGCCCGGCGGCGTCGGCTTCCTTGTCGCGGGCGGTCTTGAGGGCTTCGCCGAGCTTGTCGGCGCGCGCCTTGGCGGCCTCCAACCCCGATCCCATCGACTCACCGGCGCGGCGGCCGGCATCACCCGCGGCTTTCTCCAGCTCGGCACCGACCTGCCGCCCAGCGCGGGTTCCGGCTCCGGCCGCTTCCTTCGCGAGGTTGGCACCGAAGTTGCGCATGCTGGGCAGAACGTCGATCCACACCGCCGAGCCTTCGGCCACGGCGCACCCCCTTTACGCTGCTGCGGGTTTGAGGCTGTCGAGGTACGCGACGACGTCTTCTGTGGAGTAGCCGCCGCAGTCGCCGAGCCGGTTGGCGTCCTTCCCACCGGGGCGCCGTTGCGGTTTCGGCCGCTTCGGTTTCGCACCGAGCGCGCCGACGACCGAGTAGGCCGAGCCCTGCACGGCGTCGACCACGTTGGCCACCAGGTGCTCAAGGTCGGTCCACCCGTCGCCCCGGGCGCGTGCGAACGCGCCGCCGGGCGGCAAGTTCTCGATCAGGACGCGGAGGTGGCGCAGCGTGATTTCGCCGCGCCAGAACTCCGCGATGGGATCGCGCGGCGCGTACGTCGCGCAGAGGTCGGCCTCTATCGCTTCCGGCGCCTGGCCGAGGAGACCGACGATCGTGTAGGGCGTCCGTCTCGGTCCTCGGCCTGCATCCGCTTCGTGTGCTCGGCGACGGCGAGCAGCACTACGCCGTTGCGGCCGCCGGCCTCGATGAACTTGGCGTACTGCTCGGCGCCCATGTAGTGCTCGGCCACCTCGACATCGGTGGCCAGGTCGGCGAGGTCGTCCTTCCAGGCGTCGTCGGCCATGACCGGGTCCTTGGCCACCCAGCGTTCGCCCTTGAACGTGAAGCTGAACGTGTCGGCGGAGCCGGTCTTTTCCTCGCGCTGCGCGAGGATCGCATCCATATCGATGTCGGACACGGGGGATCTCTCTTCCTGGTGAGCTGGTGGTGAGCAGGTAGGGGCCGCCGGGCGTGCTCACCAGGACGCCACGGCGGCCCCCGTCCCGGGGCGCCGGTCAGCCGGCGGGCTGCTCGGGCGGGGCCGCGGGGAGCGTCCACCCCTCCTTGAACAGCCGCAGCACCGAGATTTCGTCGGTCCCGGGGTAGGCGGTGATGGTGACCTGGTAGCCGATCAACGTGTCGGACTTGTAGGTGATCTCGCCGCGCTCGGTGACCTCGGCGTAGGGCAGGAAGATCCGCCGGTGATAGGTGCCGTCGATGACGTCGATGCCGAACGCACGCAGGTCCCGCTTGGGCTTGCCCTTCTCCGCGAACGACACGACCGCATCCGCGCCGGTGCCGGTCTGGGTCATGTCCTCCAGCCCGACCCGGTAGTACAGGCTGATCGTGTTGAAGTTCGACTCCCACAGCGTGGCCTGGAACGTCTTGGTGGAGCGGGTGATCTCGGTGCGGATCGGCGTCGAGGACTGCCAGGGGGTGAACTCCTGCTTGTCCTCGTCGGTGGACTCGGTGATGCCGTCCTCGGAGATGTAGCCGAGGTCGACCATGCCGGACGCCCACGCGTCGAGACCGGTCGGGGCGGTGGTGCCGACAGGGCCGGTGTAGAGCGCGCCGGTCACGCCCAGCCGCGCCAACTCTGCATTGAGAGCCATAGGAAACTCCAAAGTGGACATGCGAAAACCCCCGCACGGTGGCGGGGTTCGCGGATCGGGTGGGGGGTGGCCTACGCGGGCCGGATGGTGAGCACGTCGGTCAGCCCGAACCGGCGGATGTTCGGGTTGTAGTCCGGTCGCCACGCGGGCCCGGACTCCTGCAGCACGGCGGCGACGGCACCCCACTGGTTGCCGTGGCCGCGCAGCGCGAACAGCTCGTTGGACACCTGCACGGCGAGGTCGGCGGCCTGCTCGCGGGTGGCGGCGAAGGCGTCGACGTCGATGCGTGCCTGGCGGGCCAGCGGCGCGGTGCCGGGGTTCCAGGGCTGCCACTGGCCGGCGCCGCCGATGCAGGTCACCTGCACCACCGGCAATGTCTCGTCGAACTTCGCGGGCAGGTCGACCAGGACCCGGACGCCGGGCAGCCGCTCGCGCAGCCAGTCGACCACCAGCGCCTCGGGGTCGATCACGTCTCGCTCGCCGCCTTGGTGGGCTTCGGCGGCGCGGCCTTCCCGGGCTTCGGGCCGGTGGCCGGCGCCAGACGGGCCCGGCCTTCACGGATCATCGTGGCCGCCTGGTCCTCGTCGACCTCCACGGTCTTGCCGATGCGGGACAGGTCGGCGTCGAACGCGATCTCAACTCGCTGCATCGGTTCTACTCCTTGGTGTTCGCGGCGCGGCCGAGCACGCGGCGCCGCTGTCGGGTCTGGGTGCCGAACTCGCCCTCGGGGTCGTCGCTGGCGACACGGGCGTAGGTGCGGCCCTGCGGTCGGGTGCCCTCTTCAGTGATGATCGAGGCGCTGGGCGTTTCGGTGGCGGCGATGCCACGGGCCCGCCCGGCGATAGCCTGCGCACGCTGGCGCAGTGCGGCGCGAACGCTGGGCAGCGCGACGATGCGCCGCCACTCCCGGTCGGTGATGCGGATCTGAGCACGCGCCATCAGCCGCTCCACCTCTGCACGTCGAGCTCAACGTGGTGCACCGCGGTGGGCCGGACCGGGTGCGGCCACCGGGCGATTTCCCCGATGACTTCCAGGGTTCGGCCGGACCACTCGATGCGGTCGATCGGTTCCACGTCGAGATCGACCCCGGCACGGGTGAAGATCCTCCAGCCGGTGGTCACCATCTCCCGCGCCTCATCGCTGCCGGATTCGGTCGCCGAACGTGGCTGCACCGACACCCCGGCGACGGTGGTGCGGGTGGCGTTGGGCCAGTCGCGCACCTCGTTGCCGTAGCGGTCGGTGGTGACGGGTGCGCGCAGGATGGTGATGGTGTCGCCGTAGATCACGCTGCATCACCCCGCCCGATCCGGTGCCGCTCCACGGCTTGCGACCACGCCTCGGTGACTCCGACACGCAGGTAGGACACCGAGACGCCCCCGGTGGACATCGACGCCACGCCGGGCGTCTGGTCGAGAATCATCTGCGCCTGCTCCAGCACGGCATCGGCGATGTCGCCCGGAACCTCACCCGGCGGATAGCCGTGGTCGTAGACGACTCGGACGGCGCCGAGCCGATCCGGCCAGCACCCGGCCGAGCGCAGCGCCCCGGTGCGCGACCACTGGTAGCCGGTGACGGGCTTGCCGTCGACCTTGACCGAGTGCACGGCGGTGACAGGGACGGCGGGCAGCAGCAGCGACCGCGACCCGTCCCCGTCCACCACGATGTCGTCGCGCTCCACGGCGGTCACCGGGTGCCCGACCGCGCCCCGGAACCGCTCGGACGCCCGGTTGAGGGCGTCGAGCAGGTCCGGGTCGTCGGCTGGCAACCCGGTGAGCCGGGCGAGGGCGGCCGGGTCAGCCAGCGGTGTCGTTTCCGCCATGCGCACCCCTTGCCGGTCGACGTGCCTTGTGGCGCACGGGCTTCTCGGTGGTCTTGGTGTCCGCCTCGGGTTCCGCGGTGACGGTGTCGGCGGCGGCATCCGCCACCAGGCCGAGACGCTGGGCGTCCTCGATCCGGTAGCGGATGCCGTTCACCGTCACCATGCGGTGCTCGGCGTCCATCAGCCGGCAGCCGCAGCGGTCTTGACGACGACCAGGCGGTTGGGCTTCCAAATGACCTGCGCGGCGCGCAGCTCGGCGCGAACGTAGGTCATATTCCGCTGCGCGTAGTCCTTGTGCTGGTTGAACGCCAGCACGCTCAGGCCCTCGCGGTCCAGCAGCGCCATCTGCTTGAAGTCGCCGAGGATCACGGTTCCGGCCGGCACCCGCTCGGAGATCGCGCGCGGGCGGCCCCAGATCGTTGCCGGGCCGGAGCTGAACGGGCCCTGCCCGTAGAAGCGTCCGTTGGCGTCTTCCATGAGGTCCAGCGCTTCGTCGTCCTCGGGGTTCATCAGAACCGCGGTGACCTGGCCGCCCTGCAAGCGGGTGACCTTGGTGATGCCCTTGCGGATCGCCCGCACGAGCTCCTTGGCGTCGGCGCCGGCGGTGTAGGTCTGCTCCTGCACGCCGGTGGTGTTGAGCAGGCCACGCGGTTCGCCGTTCGCGCCGCTGCCGTTGAGCAGCTTGTCCTCGACCACGGAGTCGAGCGAGTAGCGCAGCTCGTTGTTCATGTAGGAGGCGAACGCCGGGGCGTCGGCGAGCAGCTGGTTGGTGACGTCGTAGCCGTCGGCGTAGGTGTAGACCTTGGCGTCGGCCAGCTGCGTTGCCAGGTCGCTGACCGGCTTGAGGTTGCCCTCGCCCACGATCGCGGCGTTGCGCGTCACCGACGTGACCTGGACGTACTCGAAGTTGCCGTCGGTCCGGCCTCGGTCGATCAGGTCCAGCAGCGTCAGCCGGTCGCGGTCGATCATGTCGACCATCGGCATCCGCACCGGCTGAATGCGGGCCACGGTGGTGTCGATCGTGGCCTTGCGGCGGGCGAACCAGTCGGCGGCCGTGCCGACCTTGACGCGGCCGATGTTGACCGGCGTGCCCTGCCCCACGCCCGCCGGGTGCTCGGCGCGGAACTCCTTGTAGGCGGCGGACTTCACGAACGCCTCACCGAACGTGGCGGCGTCGGCGTCCTCGTCGCGGTCGCGGGTCGAGGTGACCGCGGTGGCGGTGGCGGACTTGCCCGCCAGCTCGGCGGCGGCGGCCTGAGCCTCGTCGGCGGCCTTGACCTTCGCGCCGAGCTCGTCGGCCTTGACCTTGAGCTCGGTGACCTCGGTGACTTCGTCGTCGGTGAACTCGCGGCCCTCGTCGGTCGCGCTCTTGGCCAGCTCGGCCGCGCGCGACAGGGTCGCCTGGTACTGCTCACGCAGCGTCGGCATTACGGTCTCCCGTCAGTAGCGAATGGAGTTGCGACCAAGCGGCCACCTGGGCGGGCCTCGGGCTGGCCGACTTCGCGGGCGACCCGTCGGGGTCGCTGGCGGCGGCGGGCCCGGACTGGCCGGCGTCCTGCTCGGGGATGTCCGCACCGGACGGTGCGGAGGACTTTTCGGTGCCCTCGTCGGGCACCTGGTCGGCGGCGGTGAGGACTTCGCCGATCTGCTCGTACGCGGCGCGCAGCGCCTCGTAGTTCTTCGCCGAGAGCACCCGCCCGGCCTTCGCGCCGTCGGCGAGACGGCGGGCTTTCGCGGCGAGGAGCTGGGTTTCCTGGTTCGCGCCGATCAGGCACGGCCCGACCTCGTGCACCCGCAGCTTGCGCAGCTCGTAGACCCCGACGCCGTCCCGCTCGGCCGGTGCGCCGTCGAGGATGTCGTAGGCGAACGAAAACTGCGTGACGCGGCGGCCCTTGAGCAGGCGGTAGACCTGCTGCGCCTTGGGGTTGTCGAGGTCGAGTTGGCCGGTGACCATCAGCCCGTCGCCGGTTTCCTCGGCCTTGGTGACGTGGCCGATGTGCGAGTACGGGTCGGACCAGTCGTGCGCCCAGATCACCGGCAGCGGGTCACCCTTGGCAGCCCACTCCGCGAGCGAGTCGGCGAACGCACCCGGCACCACGACATCGCCCACCGAGTCGACGTTGCCGAACACCGACACCAACGCGGTGAACTCGCCCTCGGCGAGCCCGTCAGCGTCCCCAGCGGCCTTCACGCGCGCGCCGAAATCCTTGGTCTGCGGCATCACGACTCCCTCGTGGATTCATCAGGCGCGGTGTCCTGCGGGGACGCCAACCCGCCCTCGGTGACGTTGAGCGGCACCACCAACTCGTCGGCGCCCTCCAACGCGGGCAGATTCGCGCGAGCGCGGGCCTCGTTGCGGGTCAACCACGGGCCGCCGGTGGACGCCTGCAAGATCCGGGCCTGTTCCTCGAAGCTGCCGCGCAACTTCGCTTCCACGTTGGCCTCGACGTAGAGCCCGCCGGCGCCGTCGAGCTGCGGAGTGAGCAGCGCGTTGCACGTCTGCTCAACCTGCGTGATGAACGGGCCGAGGGCGTCGCGGTAGAGCATCTGCCGGTATGCCTCGATGTTCGAGTAGGTGCCCTCGCGTGCGCCGACCAGCTCGGGCGCGATGTGGTACGCGGACGCCACTTCGGCGTCGGTGAGCTTGCGGCCCTCGATGTCCTGGACGTCCTTCGGAGTGAACGCGTCGACCTTCTCGACGGTCATGCCGTCTTCCAGCAGCGGCGTTCCGCCCTCCATGCCGCCGCCACGGGTGAAGCGGCGCCACATCTCGACGAACCGGTTGCGCGAGGACTCCGACCAGTCGGGCGCTTCGGCCGGGCGCTGGATGACCAGCGGCACGCGCGCGCCGTTCTTCCACACCCCGCGCCGGTATCGCACGGCCTCGGACGACTCGGCGAGGATGTCGGCCAACGTCTCCGTTGGCGGTACCCCGTTGGCCCCGCCCCAGCCGTGGTCGAACACGAACCCGGCGGGGTCGTGCTCGGAGGCCTGGCCGTCGGGGTCGACGATGTGCACCGCGGCCACCTGGCCCCAGCCGTCGTCGAGCAGCCGCATGCGGGATGCGGGGATGCGCCGCAGCTCGTACCCCGAGAGAGTGTCGGCGTTCGGGAGCAGCTGGGCGCACCACCGGTCATGCAGCAGGAAGTCGACGAGAATGCCGTGCCAGAACCGGAACGGCGTCACACGCGGACCGGGTGCGGCGAGCACCTGCGCTAGTGGATGGTCGGTGACGCGCCGCCGGTCGGTGTCGCCGCGCCGCTCGAACACGTGCAGCGGCACCGAGGCGATGTTGCGGGCGATGAAGTCCACGACCTTGCGCACGCTCGGCTGCGATCGCCACACACCGGGGGCGTCGCTGGCGGCCTCGACCAGGGGGATGCCGGGATCGGGGACGATCACGGTGCCGTCGACCTGCCACGGCGTGGACAGCGACGGGAACGCGGACCCGGCGAGCTGGCCGCCGGAGGAGAACACGGCCACCTCACACCACCTGCATCCACACCAGCGCGACGCGTTCCACGATGAGCTCGCCGTCCATGTCGGACGGTTCCAGCGCGGACAGCATCCGGGCCTCGCGCAGTGCCACGGTGTCGCGATCGGCACGGACCAGCACGCCGTCGAGGGTCGCGCCGTCCAGGTGCAGCAGCACGCGGCGGCCGAGGTGCCGTCGGTACTCGCGCATCACGGCCTCCTGTTCAGATGATGATCAGCTCGGCGTCGTCGTCCTCGTAGGCGGAGCGCGCCACCGGCTTACGGGCCATGGCCTCGGACAGGGCGTTGACCAACGCGGCAACGCCGTCGATCTTGTCGCCGGAATTGGCCTTGTCCGGCTTGACGTTTCCGGCCGGATCGGTCGTCACGGCGAGGTTGTCGACCTGCCACCGCCACGCCGGATTACCGCCGTGCCGCAGCAACGGCCGTTCCTCGGTCCCGGCCAACAACAACCGCTGTAGCTCCTTCAGCGGCGGGGAGAGCGTCACGAACCCCTGCCGGACCTTCACTAGCGGTGCCCCGTCCTCGGCGAGGTCGTTGGTCAACTGGGTGGCGTTCCACGGGTCGAACCCGATCGACCGGACGTCGAAGGCGTCCATGTCGCGCTCGATCTGCGCCCGGATCCAGTCGTAGTCGGCCACGTTGCCCGGCGTCACCGTCAGCAACCCCTGACGGACCCACACCGACGCATCACCGGCGGTGCGCTTGTTAAGCGCGGGCAGGTTCGCCTCAGGCGTCCACAGCCGCAGCAGCGCGTCGTAGCCGCCGGCCTGGTCGTCGGGGAACAACCAGCAGAGCGCGCACAGGTCCGAGGTCGAGGCGAGGTCGAGCCCGCCGAACGCTTCGCGGCCGGCCAACTGGGTCTCGTCAACGATCGACGCGTTGCGGTCCCAGCTGTCGAGCGTGAGAAACCGGGTTTCCTGCTTCGTGCGCAAACCGCAGTGCAGCCGCAGGAACTTCGCCAAGTCCGCCGGCGACTGCTGCGCCTCGGCCGCGGCACGCGCCAAGTACGCGCGCGTCGGCGACACCCCGAAACCGGGGTTGGCCTTCCTCCACGTCGATTCGGTGAACGGGTCGTCGGTGGGCTCGGCGGCCCACACCACCCCGTAGGTGGTGGGGTCGGTGAGCACCCCGGCGGCCAGCTGCTCGACCCGGCGCCGCTTGCGGTCGTAGATCGTGCCGCGCCGCCCCGAGTCCGCCGTGGTGATGATGACGATCAACGGCTGCGTCCGCGAGCCGGTGCCGGTCTCGATCGTCTCGACCAAGTCCGGAGTCTTGTGCACGTGCAGCTCGTCGACGATCCCGGCGTGCAGGTTCGCGCCGTGCTGGGCGTCGGCGGCTGAGGACACGACCTCGATATAGCTGCCGGACTTCGGGTGCACGACCCGTTTCTGATGCGCCCGCACCCGGCCCTTGAGGGCCGGCGACTTCTCGGCCAGCGTCTTGATCGGGCCGAACACGAACCCGGCCTGCCGCTCGGAACTCGCCGCGGTGACGACCTGCGCGCCGTTCTCCCCGTCCGCGCACGCCATGTAGATCGCGATCCCACCCGACAGGCTCGATTTTCCGTTCTTGCGTGGCACGTCGACATACAGACTGTTGATGACCCGCACGTACCCGTCGGCGTCCTCGTCATGGCGAACCCACCCGAACACCGGGCCGAGGATGTAAGCGATCTGCCACGGGTCCGGCTTCAACGGCTTGTCCGCCCACTGGCCCTGCGTATGCACCAGCGCGCCGAACGCCTTCAGTACCTTGTCGACGCGCTCGGCGTCGAACACCGCGCCCGCCACGTCTCGGGGCTCGGGGGTCTTGATCAGCGGCGGGCAGTCCGGCAACGGGATACCGCGATCGGCCAAGTACCAAGCGACCTCGGGGCTGATCTTCAGCCGCGCCAGTTCGGCGTCGTCGGGCAGCTGCAGGTCAGAACGGGTTGTCGTCCTCTTCGTTGCCACCCGAACCCCCCTTGGGCAGGGCGGCCTCGGTCGACGGTGTCAACCCGAAGTGCGCCGCAAACGCGCGCAACTCCTGACCGGCTGCCTTGGCGATCCCGACCGCCGGGTTGGTGGTGGTCCACTCGGATTCGGTGCCGTCCTTGCGGGTCGACCGGTTCACGATCGTCAGCCCGTTGTCCTGCACGTCGCGGGTCGCCTCGACGAACCGCGCCCACGTCTCGCAGAACGCGGCCAGCACCGCCCGGTCCTCTTCCTTGAGGATGTCGAGCCGCTGCAACCCCGGCACCACCCGATCCCACTCCGCCGCAGCCTCCGGCGACAACCACTCAGGAGCCTCCGGGGCGATCCGGCGGAAACCGGGGCCCGTGGCGACCTTCCGGCCACCCGAATCCGTGCCGTTCCCGCGACCGTGAAGCAGCTTCAAAGCGGCAGGCTGCGCCGTACGTCCCACGGACACCTCCTTTAGACGGCTACTTCTTCAAAACCAGGGTCAGGACGAGGCTGATCACAGGGACGACGATCGAGCCGAGCATCGTCATGCTCATTTGGAAGCGATGACGCCTCTGCAAGGGACGATCCTGGCGTCTTTCCTGCCGTGTTCCAGGGAAAAACACGGTCGTGCCGCGCCGCCGGCGCCGAATCAAAAGAGTCGGTGTTGCTATGGCGAGAAACACCAGCGTCGGGTAGATCCATTTGGGCGTGGTGGCAAAACCGTACAAGCCGATCAGGAAGGTGGTAAGAGACACCGAACTCAAGGAAAGCAACTGTGCCCAAAACGTCCGCCCGTACCTGGACCACGCCTGAGTACGTCGATACTTTGCCCACATGTCCTTCACACAGGCAACAAGGAGACCTGGCCCACGTACAAGCGTTGACTCTGGATACAGCTCGACGAGAACGTTGCCAACCCTAACGGAGATACCTTCGGCTAGTTCTTGATCTGTCACTTCCCGGAGGTCATCTACCTCTGTTGCCCTTCCCGACACAAAGAGAATCTCGACCTCGTGGCCAGACCGGTCACCACTCCGCAGCAATTCGACCAGGTCGCGAAGGTCATCGAAGTCGACGAGAAGGGATCCGAGGTGCGCTGCCGACTCATCGTAAGTTCCGTAAGGAACCAACACGTCGAGGTCATCGCGCCACTCCTCAGGGGTGTACCTCCGCAGAACCACACGCATACCATACGAAATCAAGACCTAGTACGGGATGCGGTCGTCCTCGGTCACCCGATCCCCCCGGTCGCGGATTCTGAGACGCGAAAAGCCGAGTTCCGGCGGCGCCCTGCCTCCCTGGTGGACGCTGTGCTCTGAACTCCCCTACCCCCACCCGTCAGCATGGCGGGCGCCTGATCGGTTGCGAGCGGCGTTCTCAGCGCGGGTTTTCACGTCGTGGCAGGGCCCGCAGAGGCTCTGCGCGTTGGCGTGGTCGAACATCGCGCCGCCCTGGCTCAGGGGCCGGATGTGGTCGACCTGCTCGGCGGGTTGTCCGCAGCTGCGGCAGTTCGGTTCGACGCGCAGGTGCTCGGCCTTGAACGCGATATCGCGCCGGGCGAGTCGACCGCGGGGCTGGTGTCGGCTGCGCTGCTGCCACGGCTTGCGCTTGTGCTGCTCGCATCGGCCGGTGGTGGTGAGCTCGGTGCAGCCGTCTGCGCTGCATCGGGTGGGTGGTGCTGTTGGCATGGGTTCACCCGTTTGCCGGATGCTCGATCGGATCCGGTCGACGATGTACGGGTCGAGGGGTGGCGCTCGGCTACCCCGGATGACCGAGAGGAATCGATGATGCGGTGGTGGTCCGCTGCCCTGGTGGGCGCGTGCCTGGCAGGTTTGTCGGCGTGCGGTGGCGGCTCGGCGAGCGAGGCGCCGACGGCGCAACAGGTGGTCGAGGCGTTCCAGCGTGACGGCCTGCCGGTGCCGAACCCACGGGACAACACGAGCGGGAACTGCGAGCGGCTCGGCTGCGCCCAGATGATCACGACAGATGCGGTCACCGTCATGTCGTTCCCGGATGAGGCTGCGGCTACCAGGATCGCGGACCAGTACGGCGAGGATGCGTTCCGACGTGGTGCAGTGGTGTTGCAGTACGCCGCGGCGCGAACGCCGGAAGATCAGCGGGCGAAGCTCGAAGAAGCGCTAACCACATTGGCGAAGTAGCGAGCTACGACGATGGTTCCGGTTTCGGCCGGCGCCATCGGCACTTCTTGGGTGTGAGCGGGCGAAGGACAGACCGAGCTCGCGGGCGAGCTTGGACACGGTCGAGGGCGAGCGCCCCAGGGTTTTCGCGATGTCGTTGCGGGTCTTGCCCTGCTCGTGCAGCTCGCGAGCCCGAGTCCGGTCCGAATCTGTGATCGGGGAAGCGGCCGCTTGGTCACCCCTGGTCAAGCTCCACTTTGGTCTGTTCGGTATGTACCGAACAGGGTTTCGGTACATACCGAACAGACCAAAACTGCAGGTACAGGGGGGTCTATACGACGGGGCTTGATCGTGATCCGGTAGCCTGCTCGCACTGCTCCCGATCGGAAGAAAGGGGGTGGGACGAGTGAAGCAACAACCCTGCTGCTGTGCCGAATGGCACCGCACAATGCGCATGCTGATCGTCACGATCGCGACGCTGGCGCATGGGTTGATGCTGGCAGGCCAGGGCATGTTGCCACTGGCCTGACAGCCCCTCCCACGCGGCGGCCAAGTCGGCCCAAGGCGTTCCCAGCGCCTCGGCTTGGCCGTCGCAGCTGGCGGAACCGTTCAGAGTCATCCCCGACCCCGCCTCACCGAGGTACTGTACTCGGTTACATGTTAAGCGCGGTAGGCGGTTGACTAGGTACGCTGTTTGACGTGGCGAAACAGTATCTCGCCACGTCCATTATGGACAGTTGTACACGGTCCAACCAAGCAAAACGAGCACACCTCTCCCTGCAAAAGGTGATCTAAGCAGAAGTGGCAGTCACTGTCAAATGACGGTGACCGCCAGTTTTTCGGGTGGGAATAGAACCGAGAATCGCGCCGCACTGCTGGGCGTCGTAGAGCGGTCGGCCGGTGCTGCGGTCGCGATCGGCGATGGGGCAGGCACCGCGGATGGTGTGCACCGAGCGGCCGGTGAGCCGGGCGAGGCTCGCCCGGTCGACCAGGGTGTGGCCGTCGCGGTAGCGCACGATCGGAGGGTGCGGCATCATGCCCAACGCTTCTGGTACTCCGGGTGTGCTGAGTAGGATTCGGCGATCCTCAGTAGCGCGGCCTGGCGGAGGGTGTTCTTCGGATCCTTCTCGTAGTCGTTGAGGAACGCTCGGGTGTGGATCACGTGTGTAAGGATCGAAACCTCGTTCATCCGCCGCTCGGGCTTCCCGTTGAGCGCCGTGATGCGCCGGAACGTTTCTTCGAGCTTGCCCGACAGGTGGGTGGGCAAATCGTCTTCGGAAAGCTCGCCCATGGCGTGCCGGTAGACCATCTCGTCTTCGTCCAGTCGTGCGCGGAGAAAACCGACGAGCTCGTTCATGCTGCCCCTTGGGTGATGGCTGCGCCGAAGCGCAGCAAGTCGAGACCGTGAGGGTCGCCCCTCAAGTACACGATCGGCGCAGGCCCACCCGGTCGTTACTGGTCAGCGTGTCGGTCGGCAGCAACGGCCCACGGGTCGGCGTGGTCGGCGCCGTCCTGGATCTCGGCGAGGGCTACACACAGTGCGTCCCAGGCTTCGCCGTCGGGGACGCCGAGCGCGGCAGTGCGCGCCCAAAACTGGGCTTCGGCGGCCTTCGCGGTTTTCATGCTCGCGCGCAGCTGGTCAAGGTCAAGGGTGATCATGGCCCGGATCATGCTGCTGCTGGCGGTGCTGCTCCAGCGCGACACGGCGGGTGCACGGTGAGGTCGCCCGATCATGCGGCCCCCGTCATCACGCGACCTGCTGCACGATGTTCAGCAGGTCGAGGCCGTTGTAGGTGTCGCCACAGTCCCCGCACCGGACTGCGAGGGTGTCGGTGTCGCCGACGGGCCACAGCGGGCCGGTGCAGTCGGGGCAGGGTGCGAGGGGCTGGGTGGAGTTTCCGGCGAGCCGCTGTACCTGGGCGTGGAGTTCGTGGAGGTCATCGGCGAGATCGTCGGCCCATGGCTGCGTGGTGCACCAGTCGATGTATCCGCGCAGCCACCCGGTGCCCCTGGTGATCGTCAATTCCCGTGGCGGCGCGTGGTGGTCCGCGTCGAGCCGTCGCAGTTCGGAGTGCACCCAGCCGCACAGGCGCCCGATGGTGCCGATGATGGATCGGGTGGCGCTGTCGGTGTCGTCGGGTCCGATCACGTGTCCGACGCTGCGCGGGTCAAATGCGGCGATCACATCGAGGTTCGCGGGTGGCCTGCTGGCGTAGCCGGGGGACCGCCGGCCACCATCGCCACCGCGGCCGGGTGCCGTGGTGAGGGTGGCGGCGTAGTCGTCGATTTCGCGGAGCCAGCAGCGCATCCGCTCGGCGCAGGGCTCGCAGGCGTAACGGCCGGGCTCGGCGGTGCGCTGGCAGCGGTCGATGATGCAGGGCTCGGTGTGGGCGTCGAGCACGGGGCTACCTCCGTTCCGTGGGGCGACCTGCACCGCGATGTTCGCTGTGCAGGTCCGAGGGATGGCGGGTCAGCGGCGATCGGTGCGGGCGTTGTAGGCGTTGACCTGTCGGGAGATCGCGGCCATGTCGGCGCCGATGGGCTGCGGCTCGCTGCTGAGGCAGTGATCCACCATTCCCCGCACCTGTAGCAACAGGAATTCGTCGTTCGCGCCGTCGGCGACACCAAGGATCTCTCTCAACTCACGGCGCAGGTTGTCGAGTTCGGTACGCAGTCCGGACGTGTCCGGCACGACGTCCGGGCGGGCGGACGTGTCCGAGTGTCCGAGCACGCGCGCCACGTCGGTGAGGGGCTGGCGGGGCCAGGTGGCGACATCTTCGTCTCGACGCCACTCCTGCCGCCCGTCCTCCCACCACGCCAAGGAGTCGATCTGGCCGACCTTCCAGGCGCGGCGGGTATCGGGGTCCTCGGGGCTGCCGTCCGGGTGGACGCGGACCGTGCCGATCGGGTCGGTGGCGGGGTCGTCGGTCGGTTCCGTGGTTTCGGTGGCGGTCACTGCTGGGTCTCCGTTCGTTCGATTTCGTCGGCGACGGCGCGCAGGTACGCGGCGACGCTTTCGCGGCTTGCGAGTGGGTCGGCTTCGACGTTGCCGATGTGGTGTTCGGGGCCGTCACCGGCTCGCAGGTAGACGGGTACGGACACGCGGCGCGATGACTTCCGGCCGTTCATGGGGACACCTCCCGCGGGTAGGCGTGTGGGGTGGGCCAGGCGGACACGTAGCCGCTTCGCATGGCTCGGCCGAGCTCGGCGACGTCGTGCACGGTGGCGGTCGACTCGGCGTTGTCGAGGAAGCGTGCGGGCAGGGTGAGGTTTCGGCCGTCGCGGTGACCTGCCGCGGTGAGTGCCTGCCGTACGGCGAGTTCGGCGGTGTGGTGGCGGTCGATCCGGTCGTCTTCGTCGTCTACGGCCAGGAACACGACGACGGCGACACGCGTGTCGGCGGCGGTCACGCGGGCACCTCCGGGGCGACGAACGGTTTGTCGGCTGGCCACCATCCCGACTCGACCAGCAGCGCCCGCACCTTGGCGGCGGGCAGCTGGGCCATGCGCTGTACCCACTCGTCGGCCGCGGCGTCGTCGTCTTGCGGGCGGTGGCCGGTGAGCAGCGCGACCAGGTCATCGACAGTGCAGGTCACCCACTGCTGCCCGGGGTTGGCGACCCCTTTTCGCTTGTGGACGATCAGCCCGGCCACGGCGTCGTCGTTGCCGCGTTCGAGCTCGGTCTCGGCCGCCCACTTGGCGAGCTCGACACGGGTGGTGTTCTTGCATTCGGCGACGATCCGGCCGCCGACTACGCCGGGGGTGCGCAGTCCGCCGATGTCGCCGCGGTCCTTCGCTCCGGTGCGTGCGCGGCGGTCGATCCGGTCGTCGACATAGCGGGCGAGGTAGTCGGCGATGTCGCGTTCGAAGCGGGTGCCGGCTGCCTTGGCCGACCGGCGGTTGCGGGTGTGGGTCATCGGGCACCGCCGAGCTGTTCGGTGATGGTGCGGCGCACGGTGTCCAGGCACGTCGACCACCCTTCGGTCAGGAGGTTGTGCAGCTCGGGATCGTCGCCGGGGTGTATCGGCGGCGGGGTCAGGTCGAGCACCTTGCGCAGGGCGTCGACGGCAACGACGCGGTCGGGGTGCCGGTCGCGGAACTCGTCGAGGGTGAAGCCGCTCAGCACGAGTCGGTCTTCGAGCTCGTCGAGCAAGGTGCGGGGGTCGTTCACGGCTTGGTCTCCTGGCGCTGTTCGTGGCGGGTCTTTGCGATGCGGGCGGCGAGCCGGTCGGCGTAGTCGCGGAGCGCTTCGGCGGCGGCCCGGTCGGCGGCGGTGATCTCGGCCGGGTCGATCAGCTCGCAGTCAGGGGCGTGCCATGAGGCGGCGGCGCGGAGGTCGCACACGAGCCAGTCGAGGACGGCGAGCTGGTCGGGGGTGGCCTGCCGCTCGGCGGGCCGGATCGGGTCGAGCGTGGTCGGCTTGCTGGAGTTGGTCACGATCGCTCCTTGAGCGTTTCGGGGTCCATCCGGTACTCCGGTCGGGTTTCGGGGCTGCACGGGGAATCTGGGGCCGGGAATCGGGGTCAGAACGGGGGTTCGTCGGTGGAGTTGCCGCCGCGGGGCGCGTTGCCCCACGGGTCGGCGGTGGGCGCGGACTCGGGTACGCCTTGGCGGTCGATTCGCAGCGTCTTCGCCATGTGGCGCTTGAGGTTCGGGCCGATCGCGAACAGCGCCAGCTCGATGGACTGGCCTTTGCTGCCGTCCTTGCGGTCGTAGTCGCGCACCGACAGCTCGCCGGACACGATCACCTCGTCGCCCTTGGACAGCGACTCGGCGATGTTCTCGGCGAACTGCTCCCACGCCTGCGCGCGGACGAACATCGAGCCGGCGTCCACCCACTCCCCAGCGTCGGTGCGCTTGCGCTTGTTGAACACCAGCGGCACCGTCACCACGGCCTTACCGCCAGGGGTCCAGCGCAGTTCAGGATCGGCCCACAGCCGGGCGACGTCGCCGTTGATCTTGGGCAGGGACATGGTCAGCGGTCTCCGTTCTGGAAGGCGCCCACGCGGGAGTCGTGGACGGTGGACAGGGGCACGAATTCGCCGGCGCGGTGGCCGCGGCGGATGGTGCGGGCGCACTTGCGGCCGGGGGCTGCTCCGCAGTGGGGGCAGGCGACGGCGAGCGCCGCGTGGGTCCGCTTGGGCTTGCGCTGCCACCCGAGCCGGTCGGCCACGGCCTCGATAGCGGACCGGACGCGGTCGGGGTCGGCTGCGCCATCGGTGCCGGACTCGATCTCGGCGCGCTTGGCCGCGCCGATCTCGGCGAGCCGGGCACGCTCGGCGGCGTCGCGGCGGGCCTGGATCCGCTTGGTCACCACCGCGGGGCCGATCCAGCTGCCGTCGAACGCGAAGTGGTCCTTCACGGCTTCCAGTGCCTCGGGGTAGGTCCACTTGGCGCGGGCGGCGGAGTCCAGCCATGCGGCCACGTCGGCCTCGCCGCGCTGGCGTCCGTCGTAGGCGGTGGCGGTCTTGAGCACGCCGACGATTTCGTTCTGCGTGAGGCTCATGCCGCACCGCCCGGTAGCGCGCGCAGGTGGGGCTCATCCGGGACCAGGAACGCATCGAGAGCGTCGATCCGGTCCGCCTTGGTGGTTTGCCCTGTGCGGGCGGGTGCGCGGCGCTCTGCGTCCTTCTGAGAGCGCAGCAGCCAGTTCCGCCAGGTGCGTTCCCAGTCGTGTTTGGTGGCGTCCTTGCCGGACTTCGCCGTCCAGTGGTTGACGAACATCTCGGTTTCCCGACGGCCGTCGACGTTCGGGCAGTTCTCCCGAGCCCACGTGACCATTTCGGCAGTGACCGTGAAGTCTTCGGGGATGCGGGTGGCGCGCTTGCGCGGCCCAGAAGAAGACGAAGTCTTCTTCTCTTGTGGAGTGGAGGGGAGGGGAGGGGTAGAGCCGACTCCCTCGGGGAGTCCCTCGGTGCGTCCCTCGGGCGTCCCCTGGGGACAGTCCTCGTTGACCTGGTGCGCTTCGGATTTCGCCGCTTTCGCCGCGCGTGCTCGCGCTTTCTTCTCGGCGTCTTTTTTTCGGCGCAAAAGAACTTCTTCGCGCGTCGGATTCCGGCCGTTTTCGGTCCACTGGTGGAACTGGTAGCCGCCCTCGGCGCGCACCCACAGCCCAGCGCGCACCAATTTCTCGGCCTGCGGGGTGGTCCCGAGTACGGTCACCATGTCCTCGGGCACGAACCCGTCGGTGAGCTGCTGGGCGCACCAGGATCCGGCGCGGGTCCACAGGCCGATCGCGGCGTTACCTGCTCGGACTGCCTTGCGGTGGAAGGCAAAGCCGTCATCAACGGGGAACCAGGGCATCAGGACGCCGCCTCCTTTCGTGGGTGGTTCGGCGCGAGCCGCAGGCGGTCGCGGATGCGCGCGGTGGTGTAGGTGGTCATGCGGCAGTGGGCGGCGATCTGGGGATCGGTCCAGCCGAGGTCGTGCAGCTCGGCCACTAGGCGCTCGCGGCCGGCGGTGTCGAGCACTTCGGCGGGCTGCTCGCCGAGCAGGCACGCCCGGTAGCGCGCCCGCTCGGCGATCGGTTGTGCACGGGGATTCACGCCGCGCCCCCGAGCGGCAGAGCCGGGGTCATGCCGCCGACGTCGTCGAGCAGCACCAGGCCGCGGTCATGGATCCGCACTGGGGTGTCGAGCGGGATTTGCCAGGAGCGCAGGAGCCAACCGTGCTGGTAGGCGATGGCGCGGTTGGACTCGATCCACCCGTGGCATCCGGTGGTGCCGGATCCGCACAGCAGCAGGAGGTTTGACGGCAGGTTCGTCGCCGGGTCCTTGCTGCCGCCAGCGCCACGCGGGCGCCGGTGGTGGATGTTGGTGCCGCGGGCGTGCCCGCAGCGCTCGCACAGCGGCCAGCCGCCGCGTTCGGCGCGGTGGTGCACGACGGTGCGGGTGTGGGCGGTCGGAGCTTTGCTCATGACGTGCCCGCCATCGCGTAGGCGGTGCGCACCAGCGCGCCGAGCGACTGCACCGCAGTGGCCACATCCCGCACGGTGCGCAAGTGGTCCTGCGCGGCCTCACGCTTGGTCTGGGCTATCCGGTAGTCCTGCCACTGCTCGGCGCACTGCTCGTCCACCCACGCGTCGCGCTCTGAGGTGGTGTATCCGCCACGCGTGACCCTCGGGCAGTCCGGGGACAGCATCGCCCGCCGGTACGCCGAGCGGTAGGCGATATCGGCCTGTGTCTCGGCGTCCCGCGCCGTACTCAACGCGCCTTCGGCCTTGGTGAGGTCGGTGACGCACTGGCGCAGCTTCTGCTCGATCTGCACCGGCGACAACGGCTCATACGGCGCGGTCATGCGGCATCGTCTTCCTGCGGGCATGCGATCCACACGCGGTTGCGGGACGCCCGGCGTTCCCGGCGACAGCTGCGGTACTCCCCGGCGGGCACGATCACGCGCTGCGCGGCAGCCACACCGATCACCGACGGCAGCAGGTTCGGCCGATCATCGTCGGGTTCCCCGGCGGCCTGGCGGATGTCGTCGGCGGTGAACGGCGCGCGGGCGGCGACGAATTCGGCGAGCGCGGTTTCGAGCCGGTGTCGGTAGTCGCGGTGGCCGGCGGTGGCCGCCGCGAGTGCGGCGGCCTGCCCCTCGTGCCGGTCGGCCAGGCCCAGCGCGAGCTGCCCGGCGCTCATCGCCGCACCTCCACATCGAGCGTGGCGGGCGGCTCGAACCCGACCGGAATGCCGCGGGCGTGCTGGTCGTGCCACTCGTGCAGGAGTTCCCACACGTCGTCGCCTGCTTCCCACGCGTGGCCGAGCCGTTCGGCGATCCGGTGCGCACGGTCCGGCGCGACCTGTTCCAACTCGGCCATGAGCGCGACGATGGCCAGCGCGTTGACGGGCACCAGGGCCCGCAGCAGGTCGCGGGCGGTTTCCAACGAAACGTTCTCGGCGTAGTGGAGATCCAGCGCTTTCGTTCCGCTGCGCAGGAAATCGCCGATGATCGCGCTTGGTGTGTGCGGCGTACTGCTCATGCGTCACCACCCTTGGTCCCCAGCACCGCCGACGGATTTGCGGCAAGCGCCGCGGCGAACGTGCGGATGGACTCGACGTTGGTTTCGTCGCCGAGCGCGACCTTGGTGCGGGCGTGGTACTCGGCGGCGACCGCGTCCAAGTCGAGCCCGGCGGCCTTGCACTGCTCGGCGAGTTGCGACCGGGCCTTACTTGCCGGGGACGCGGGCGGCTCGGCGGCGGGTTCGATGTGTGGTTCCTTCCTCCACAGGTCCAGCGCGACACCGAACCGCATGGCCGCGTTCCTCAAGGCGTCGCCGATGGTTTCCTTGACGGCGTCGCCGCCGCGCTTGCCGTCCGGGTGGCCGTATCCGAGCCGGGTGGTGCCGCACACCGTGAGGCGAATCCACAGCCCGTTGTTGTCATCCAGCGCGGGCCGTCCGGCGGCGTCGACCGCCATCGGTTCCCAGTTCCACTCCGGGTCGACCGACAGGAGTCGGTCGGTGAGGTCGGCGTGGCCGACGAACTCCAGGTGGATGTGCGCGCTCGTGATGAAGTTCCCGCAGGTGTCGCAACGAAATGCGCTGTGCTTGTCGCACACGCGGCCGTCGGCCTTGCTGCATGCCCTGCATGTGATCTTCGGTTTGTTGCCGATCACTTCGGTCGGGAACGGTTCCCGTAACTTCGTGTGCTGTTCGGTGTTCACGCTGGTGCTCCGGTGGAAATCGGCGCGAGGAAGTCGCGCAGAGGTTCGGGGTCGACGCACAGCGGGCACGGCGTCCGCGCCGGTGGGCGGCCGTCTAGGGGCTGCGCTTTGAGGGCTCGGTGGCCTCCGCACACCAGGCAGACAGTCCGGGGCGCGAAGGCCACAACCAACGCCGTCATGTGGTCACCACCGACGGCGTGTCGAGGGCCCGCATGGTGGCGCAGGGCCACGGGATCGGGTCCTCGTAGGCGTCGACCCCGCACGCGGGACAGTTGCCGTACTCGTCGGGCTGGTGGGTCTTGCGCACTGCGGCGATCGCGGCGCGCAGCCGGTCGACCTCGGCCACGAGCCAGTCGACGTCGGCCCGGCTGTGCTCGATGAACGTCGCGTCGGGGTTCCGGAATCCGGTGATGTCGGCCCGGTAGACTGCGGGGTCGGTGCGGCTGGTGGCGCTCGGGGCGACCTCGAAGCGGGCGAGCTGGTCGGCGTCGACCATGAGCGCGGAGCCGTCGAAGTCGTGCCAACCGCCAGGGTTCGGGCGGAAGGTCCGGCCCCGGGCGAAGCGCGGACGCGCGGACTGCATGCCCCAGCGGGCGAAGTCCATCACGATCTGCCTGCCCCAGTACTTTGTGGACAGATAGATGTGTCGCACGTCGGTGTTGCCGAACCAGCCCCACGGGCCCGGCGTGGCCTCGGCGGCGCGGGCCTTGATCTCGTCGAGTCGGTCGGTGTTGGTCATTCCGCTGCACCGCCTTGCAGCGCGGGCATGCCACCGTCGAGGCTCACCGCGCCGGTGCGCACCATTTCGGCGACGATCTCGGCCGCCTCGTGGGTGAGCCGCACCGTCACGTAGGGCTCGCCCTCGTAGATCTCCACGCCCGGCACGTCGAGGGTGCCGTCCGGCATGCACGGCTGGCCGGCGGCCTTCGTGGCATCCATGACGGCCTTCACGAACGCCTCGCGCACGATCGTCTTGTGTTCGACCTCGGCGGGGTAGTGCTCGGCGATCCAGCGGGCGAAGCGCTCAGGGTCGTTTACCCGTGCCGACTGGCGGCCCTTGCTGATCGACACCGATCCGAGCTTGCGTCCGTTGTGGACAGCGGTGACCCGGTCCTCGGGGTCGCCGGACTCGATGACGTTGACGTTGGCCTGCTGGCGGGCGGCCTTGACTCGTTCCTCCAGCACCCGCAGTACTGCGGCGGGCAGAGCAGCATCCTTGAGGTTCACGCCGACACCGCCTCCGCGTCGGCGGCCAGCAGCGGAGCACAACGCCACTCGAACGTCTCGACCTCTTCGGTGACCTCGATCATCGGCACCACGGCCGAGGGGTCCGGCACCTTCCGCGTCACGGTCTCCGTGCCGGTGACCACCCGCTCACACACCGCGCCGCGGTTGCCGAGAGCCATTGCCTTGAACGGTCCCCACGAGATCGACAGGTTGTAGAGGCTCACGCCGATGTCCTTCTCGACCTTCGCTCCGTGCTTCAACGCGGCGCGGGCGATCGCGGCCATTTCCTCGGCGCTCTGCGGATGCCACACGTGGATGCCGTGGATTCCGCCGAGGTAGGTAGCCCGAATTTCGGGGTGTGCCTCGATCATGTCGGCGAGGGCGCGCAGTCCGGCGGCCTGCTGCTGGGCGAGCGTTTCGGTCATCGGGTCACCTCGGCGAAGTCGGTGGGAACCGCGGGTGCGGTGGTGGGGTTCGGGGGCAGCTGGCACGGGCGCAGGCGCAGGTCGTTGTGGATCACGTGGCGGTCACCGTCGACGTAGCGGGCGGCGTGGGCGCAGAGGGCGCACGGGGCGCCGAGCAGCGGCAGCAGCACCGGGCCGTAGAGCGGCGGGGCGGACTCGACGGCGGTCATCGGGTCACCGCCGCGAGCTGGTCGGCGATCAGCAGCCGCGCCGCGTGGAAGGTGCAGAACGCGCGGCCGATGTAGCCGCGCAGTTCCCACACTCCGGGCGTGGCGCACGGGTACCAGGCGCCGCCGTTGCAGTGCCGACCGGGCAGTGCGAGCCAGGCGCGGTTGTCCTGCTCGACCAAGTCGTGGTCGGCGCGGGCACGGGATTCGGTGTGCATGCCCAGCGCCTCAAGGAAGGTCGGCGACACGTCGGTGCGTTCGGCGTCGGTTTCCGGCGGGATAGGCTTTGTTGCAGCCATTGAGAGCTCCTATCTCTCGTGGTAGCGGGTCGCCGCGCTCTTGGAGGGGAGCGGCGGCCCGCGTTTTTGTTGGGGCTAGGCGGTTTTGCGCCCGCGAGTCAAGGCGGTGGTGCAGCCGCAGGCATCGGTTTGAGGAAGGCCGGTCACCCACGCATCAGCGACGGGTTCGGCGATCCGCCAACGTGCCCCGCGGCGCGGCTGGTGGCCGTGGAGTTGGCCGGATTCCAGCGCCCGGTAGACGGTGACCACGTGGTGCCCGGTGTGGTCCGCGACGTCGGCGGGGGTCAGCCAGCTCACGCCGCGTCCTTGGCGGCGTCGATCGCGAAGAGGTCTTCGAAGCGAGCGCCAGGCAATGCGCGGAGCAGCCCGGCGATCACGACCGGGCCCGGGGCGATACGGCCGGACAGGACGCGATTGACGGTGGTGTGCTGCACGCCCATTGCTCGGGCGAGCGCGTAGTTGCTGTGAAGCCCTGCGGCGGCCCGGCGCTGGTTGAGCGCGTCGGTGCGGATGTGGATAGGGCCCGATTTCGGGGCCGATGCGATGTGCATGAGCGCACAGTATCACGTGCGTGCGCGCACACGCATTAAATGTGCGCGTGCGCACGGAGTAATTACATGGGTGTAATTCAGCTCGGAGAGTGGTCTACGCCTCGAAGGGCTGCCTGTGCGTGCGTGCAAGCTCCTACTATGTGCGCATGAGCACATGGTGGAAGTGGGTCGAGCGCCAGCTCGACGAACGCGGCCTAACTCGTGCTGACTTGATCAGGGGCACTGGCATCGACCACACACGCGTGAGCCGTTGGGCCACCGGCAAGGGTGGTGTCGGCGTCGATGCCGTGCGCACTGTCTGCGAGTACCTTGATCGCCCGATCTGGCACGGGCTTGTGGCGGCCGGGATTCTGCTTCCACATGAGGTGCCCGGCGGGCTTCCGGCGCCGGTCAGTCTGCGCGACTTCTCGGCCGACGAGCTCGGTCGCGAGGTGGCGCGCCGACTTGCCGAACTCGAACTTTTGGGCGAATCGTCCCAGGGTTCGTAATTGTTACCGCAGGCAGAGGTGATGATGAGCGCACGGGGTCCCCCGTTCCGGCTAGTGCTCGAACTCCCGTTCGCGTGCTCCAATGCACATAGGGCATTAGGAGTCCACGATGGAATGGGGCAGAGGCAAGTGAGCGGGGACAGCGAATCGGGCGGTGCACAGATCCGGCAGATCGGGTACGCAAACACCCGGAATCCGCGTTGGACGATCCAGGTATGCACCGAACATCACCGATCACCCCGCCGAGAACACCTCGTGACGCTGACCCTTGAGGGGGCCGTCGGGGTCGAACCGATCGAACTCACGACGGACCAAGCGATCACGCTTCGCGACCTGCTCGACAAGGGCGCTACCGAGTAGGCCAACACGCAACAGCAGCGCGCCCACGCAGGCGCGCTTTTTCTTTTCTCGCAACAGAAAAGGAGGTGTTTGCATGGCATGGTCAGAGAAACGACCGAACGGGCGCTACCGCGGTGTGTACCGGGACAGGCAGGGGCGGAAGCGGTACCTCAGAGGCACCTACTCACACGCCAGTGAGGCGGAGCGGCTCGCTGCAATCGAGGAAGACAAGCAGCGCAAGCCTGGTGCAATCAACATCGACGGTGGCCGTACGCCGTGGGGCACATGGGTAGACCAGTGGCTAGACGGCTGGGCGGCGGAGCCGTCAACCCGGCAGCGCGCGGTGTCCTGCATCGAACAGCACATCCGCCCGCACTGGGGTGCGGTGCCGCTCGATGAGATCGAGCCAGCCGCGATCAAGTCCTGGGTGAAGGTGCTCCGGAAAACACATGCCAAGGGAACAAAGAAGGGAGAAGAACCCAAACCCCTTGCGCCCCGCACCATCAACAAGATCGTCACCACGTTCGGCACCACGCTCCGAGGCGCGGTCGACGAGCGCCTGATCCCGGCCTCGCCGAGCGCCGGGATCAAGCTGGAGACGGTCACCGCCGATGACGAGTACTTCATGACGCGCGCCGATGTGGCACGGTTCCGCGAAGTCGCGACAGAGGACAGCGAACTACTCGATCTGTTGATCGACATCGGTACCGAGACCGGTCTGCGATGGGGAGAACTCGCCGGGCTGCACCTGGAACGCGTCGACACCAAGCGACTCGTGATCCAGGTGCAAGAGGTCTGGGACAAGCACAGCAGCGAGATCAAGCCCTACCCGAAGGGGCGTCGCCGCCGAGGAGTGCCGTTCACGAAGCGGCTCGGCGGCCGGCTCGACGACTACGTGGAGCGGAATCCGCCGAAGCGATGCCGGGCCCGGCACCGTGGCGGGGGACGTTGCACCGGGGCGCTGCTGCTGGCGTCCAAGGTCGGAACGCCGCTGAATTACGGGAACGTGCGCCGTCGGCACTGGGACTCCGTCGCGGAGCGCGCGGGGCTGGCAGGAGTCACGCCGCACGACATGCGGCACACGTACGCGTCGTGGCTGATCCAGGATGGTGCCGGCATCGAGACGGTGTCGGCGCTGTTGGGTCACAAATCCTGGACGACGACCATGCGGTACGCGCACCTGGCGGATGCCCGCTGGGCACAGGTGCGCGACATCATCGGCGGCCCGGAACCGACTCCGGATGAGCTGAGTTCCGATGCGATCGCCGCGGCGGTGCGCGCACTGGCCGAGGCGGCACCCGAGCGGTGGGCAGCGGTCGCCGCAGCCCTCGACGGGGAGCAGGCGCCCGATGCTGCCCCCATTTTGCCCCCATTCGGGGGTTTTACCGGCGGCGCCAAGATCATCGATCTGGCGTCCCGCCGCAGGTCAGCAGGCTGACCTGGCTTGCGCCCCCGGCAGGATTCGAACCTGCGACACCCGCTTTAGGAGAGCGGTGCTCTATCCCCTGAGCTACGAGGGCCTGACTGGAGCGTACCTGGGGTGGGTTCGGGGCCGACACGTGGTGGGGTGGCGGACCGCGCCCGCGCGCAGGCGCCTGTCGCGTATCGTCAGGTGATCGTTACCGTTCGGCGCCTCTGGGGTGGGGTATGGGCAACGTGAACCACGGGTCGGTGGACAACCTGGTGCAGGCCGGGGCGATCTACGGGGATGTGCACGTGCACGCCAAGGGGCCGACCGAGGATCGCGGGCAGTGGCTTGCCGCGCCGGCCAACTTCGTCGATCGGGAAGCTCCGGTGGCCGTGCTGGACGGCTTGCTCGACCAGCCGCGGCGCGGTCGGGCGGGGTGTGCGGTGATCAGCGGGCTTCACGGTGTTGGGAAGAGCGCGTTGGGCGCGCACTGGTCGCACCGGAAGATCGACGTGTTCACGGACGGGCAGGTGGCGTTCGACTTCGAGCTCGGGCGGTGGGGGCTGGACGACGCCGTCGACCACTGCCTGCGTTCGCTCGGCGTCGAGGGCGACCGGATTCCGCGTGCCACGAGCGGCAAGTTGGCACTGCTGCGGAGCCGGACCCAGAAGCAGAAGTTGTTGTTCTTCTTCGACAACGTGGCTGAGCTGGAAGATGTCGTGAAGCTGCTGCCCGCGTCGGAGGAGAGCTTCGTGCTGTGCACGAGCCACCAGGACAGCGCTGAACTCGTCGCGGATGGCGTTGAGCCGATTCGGTTGGAGCCGCTCAAGCGCGAGCACGCGCTCGACTACCTGCGGCGGAACAACTTGCGGGAACGCGTTGATGCCGAGCCCGACGCCGCTGGGGAGCTGGTGGAACAGTGCGGTGGATTGCCCATCGCGCTGCACGTGATGGTCGGCCTGCTGAACCGGCGGACGTCTTGGCGCATTGCGCGCGTGGTCCAGGAGCTGTCTGAGCAGAGCCGACGGCGCAAGCACTTCCGCGAGGCGTTCTCCGAGCTGGATCTCCTGGTCTCGCAGCTCTCGCGAGCAGAAGCCGGGCTGTACGCGTTGCTGGGGCGTTGGAGCGGGTTCGCGCTGCCGGTGGGGGCGGTCGCGGCGTTAGCCGGTCTCAACGAGATCGACGCCGAAACCCATCTCGCCGAGCTGCACAGGATTTGTCTGGTGGAAGAGAACGATCAGGAGCAGTTCCTGCTCCACGCCCTGGTGGGCCAGCACGCCGCGGAAACCCTCGAGGTGAACGGTGGCCAGTCCGACGACGCCGTCGAGCGCCTCTTCGCCTGGTACCGGCAGCAAGGCGGCTTCGCGGATCGGGCGGTGACACCACCCGACCGGCTCCGCGTCGTCGAGGAGGACCTGGACGAGGAGAACCCGTTCACGGCGGAGACCGGGTTGGAGTGGCTGCGGAGCGAGCGCGTCAATCTGCTCGGCATCGTCCGGCTGGCGGCCGAAAGTGCGCGCCACATCGATGTGATCGCACTCTGCGACGGACCGCTGTGGGCCCTGCACAACCAGGACAAGCACTACTCGGACACGCTCGCGGCCTTGGGGCTGGCGATCACGTCGGCGACGGAGCTGGGCGATCTGGTCGCTGAGGCCCGGATGCGCAGCCTGCGCGGCCAGCTGTTGATGGAGTGCGAAGAGCTGGACGAGGCGGATGTGGAGTGCGCGCAAGCTGTTTCGGCAGCTGAAGGTGCTGGCCATCGGCGCATCTTGGCTTCTGCGCTGGAGTTCCAGGGCAAGGTTTTGCACGCTCGCGAGGAATTCGCCGCAGCCGTCGAGAACTTCGAGCGCGCACGTCAGCTCAACGAGCAGTTGGGCCAGCAACGCGGCATGGCGCTGCAGGAGTATCTGATCGGCAAGTCGCTCTCCGGTCTCGAGCGGTACGACGAAGCTCTGCAGGTGCTGGGGACGGCTTTGGACCGGACCGCCGAATTCCCCGAGGACAAGCGAACCCCCGCTCGGATCCGCGTCGCCGCCTCCCGCGCCCACCAGGTTCTCAACCAGCACGACCAGGCGATTTCCCTGCTGCAAGAGTCGATTTCAGCGATCCGAGAGCGCGGAGCGTCCTTCGACCTGGCCGAGCCACTGGAGCTGCTGGCCGACTCGCTCAACGCGACCGGACGTCCCGGAGCTCAGGAACTCCTCGCCGAAGCGTTGGCGATCTACGAGGAGTCGCACAGCCCGAAGGCTGAGCGGGTCCGGGAGAAGCTCAGCGCGGAGTGAACAGGTCGACCGGTTCCGGTCGGGCTGGCCAGGCTGGTTCGGGTAGTTCCAGGCGGCGGTAGATCAGTTCGCGCAGGTGTTGAACGGGTTTTTCCTGGAAGGACATCTCGGCTAGCTGCTGGTGATCTGGGACCGGGGTTGCTGCGGTGAGCTGAGCCAGCAGGTCTCCGGTCGGGTCCAGGCGCTTAGCGCGTTGGCCGAGCAGTTCGACCGGGGAGCCCGGTGCCACCTCGTGGTCGCCGAATGCCGCTAGTAGCAACGGTTTTCCGAGGCATGCCGCGTACAGGGCGAGGGATCCGTGGTCGGTTACCACCACGTCTGCGGCGATGAGCGCGGCCTGCCACTTGCGGAGTCGGGGCACCAGGAGCAGATCGTTGCGGAGGGCTGTGCGCAGCCAGGTTTCGAGTTGGAGCTGTTCGTACTTGGCCCAGACGTTGGGGTGCAGCACGAGTGCCGTCCGATGATCCGCCGGTAAGGCCGTGGTCAGCAGTTTTGCCAGGTCTCCGCGTTCGCCGAACAGGGACTGCGGTCCCCACGTCGAGGCGACGACCACGAGCTTGCGGTCGCCGACTCCGAGGGCGCTGCGGTACTGCTCCCGCATCGGGAGGCTGGCGGTCAGGCGGGCGTAGCAGGGGTCGCCGATGACTTCAGCGCGCGGCACCGCTTCCGGGCAGTGCTGTTGGAGCTGGGGCAGTTGGTTCTGGTGCGACAGTCCGATGACCGTCGGGACCACGCGGCCCTCATGCACGAGCTGCGCTCGGGAGAGTCCCGAAACCTCTTCTGCGACACCAGTTTCGGTGGCGCGGAGCTTGTTGTGGCCGGCGCCGTGCGGGAGTGTCAGGACCGGCGCTTCGAGTTCGTGCAGCGGGCCGTTGCCGCTGGGGGAAATGGCCAGGTCGAAGTCCTTGCCGACGTCCTCCCACGACACGACCTGGGCGCCGGAGCGGTGCAGCTGCTCGGTCAGGTTCGTCGCGAACTCAGATCCCGCCGCGACCGTGAACCGCGTTTCCACCCGCATGTCGTCGGCCAGCAGCGGCAGCACGTCCAGCAGACGGTCCAGGGCGGTCAGGGTGCGGACGACGCCGAGTACTCGCCGCTCGACCGGCGCGGAATCCCACCGACGCGCCCGGTTCATGGCTCCCGGCTCCCGGCTCCCGGCTCCCGGCTCCCGGCTCCCGGCTCCCGGCTCCCGGCTCCCGGCTCCCGGCTCCCTACGTTGATCTTACCTGGTGGGGAGGGGTGATTCGATGTCCGGAAGGGCTCTCGCGCGGTGCGCATGACGGTCGATCCTAGTACTGCGGTGGGCGCTGCTGATCTCGTGAGTGGCGATGGTCGTGAGGACCACCGCCGCCGCTCACGACGCCGTGCTCGAGGGGCCGGATGCCGGGCTCGTATCGATCTCCACGCGGTTGCGGCCCGCTCGCTTCGCCCGGTACAGGGCGATGTCCGCGGCCGCGAAGAGGTGGTCCAGGTTCGCCGGGCCCGCTGCGACGCCGATGCTCACCGTCGGCGCCTTGGTGATCCGGCCGAGCACCAGGCGCCAGTCGTGGTTGTGCACCGCTGCGCGGATGCGTTCGGCGACCACCGGCCCCGCTTCGCGGGATTCCTCGCTGGAGCCGACCAGCAGCACCACGAACTCGTCCCCGGCCCAGCGGCAGATCAGGTCGTCGGCGCGGCATTCGTGGCGCAGCAGGTGCGCTACCTCTTGCAGCACGACATCGCCCGCGGTGTGCCCGCCGAGGTCGTTGACGTCCTTGAACCAGTCGACGTCCAGCAGCACCAGCCATGGCACCTGCCCGGCAGCGGCGGTGCTCTCCAGCAGTGCGGGCGCGCGCCGTTCCAGTCCCAGGCGGTTGGAGAGGCCGGTCAGCGGGTCGCGCAGCGCGGCCTCCTGCGCGGCCGCCGCCATGCGCTGCGCCTGCACGGCCACGCGGCGCTGTTCCAGGGCTTGCCCCAGACCTGCCTGCAGCACGTTGATCGCCGTGTTGCTCGCGGCGACCGTTCGCTGTAGCGCGGCGACTTCGCCGACCGGATCGCCGAGCTCCTCGCAGATCGACGCGAGGTCGACGGAGAACTGCCTGATCAGGTTGGTGAACCGGACGTGCTCCGCCCTGTCGAGCGCCCGGCTGGCCAGCGTGCGCGCCTCTTCCAGCCGGTTCTGCTCGCGACGCACCACGGCGAGCGCCCAGTTCGCCAACGACGCGCTGAACCAGTCGTCGGCGGCCACGCCGAGCTCGAGTGCTTCCTGGGCGGTCCGCTCCGCAGCCTCCAGTTCGCCCACCCCGGCCAGTGCTCGCCCGAGAACGGCCATCGCGGAGCGCTTCACCAGCCCCGGTTGCGCGATCGCCTGCACCTCGCCGCAGAGATCGCGGGCCCGCGCGAAGTGCACTGCGGCGTGCTCTGGCGAGCAGTTCACGGCGCGGAACACCTGCGCCTGTCCCTCCCGGTTCAGGCAGTGGGCCAACGCCGCCCGGTCCTCGCTGCCTCGGGCGATCTGCACGGCAAGAGTCATCATGTCCAGCGCGTTGCCGCGCTGATCGATGGTTTCCAGCAGGTAGCCGAGGATGCTGAGGGTGTGGGCCGCGCCCGCACCCGAAGGATGGTGCGCGTCGAGCGCGGTCCAGCCCTCGGCGAGCAGCTCCAGCGCGAGCGGGATGCGCCCCAGCCGCCACGTCAGTTGCGCACGCGAGACCAGCACAGCCGCTCGATCCCACTGCTCGTCGACGCGGTTGGCGCCGACTGCGATCAGCTCGTCGAAGGCCGCGTCGGCTTCGACGAAACGGCCGCAGTCCAGCAAGAACCGCACCTGGCGGTCCTGGGCCGGGATGTAGCCGACCATCAGTGGGTCATCGTGCTGCACCGCTTCCTCGCAAAGGAACGCACCGTCGTGGATTCGCGTGCCGGTGCCGTCTTGCCGGGTTACACGTTACCGGCTGCGTCCGTGACCATACTTGTCGTAGTGGACGACCTGCTCCAGCGGCAGCCGTTGCCGCCACCCGTGTCGTTCCAGGTCGGGCACATCGGCGAGGGAACGTACCGGGCCCACGCACAACCACGCGACCGGTCGCACTCCGGTCGGGATACCCAGCAACCTGCGCAGGAACTCCTCGCGGTAGAAGCTGACCCAGCCGACGCCCAGACCTTCGGCGGTGGCGGCCAGCCACAGGTTCTGGATGGCCAGGCACACCGAGTACAGGCCGGCGTCGGCGATCGCGTGGCGGCCGAGCACCTGGGGCGCGCCGCGGTTCGGGTCGTAGGTGACGGCGATGCCGAGCGAGGACTCCGCGATGCCCTCGACCTTGATCTTGGAGAACGTTCCGGCGCGTTCCTCGTCGAGCTGCGCGGCGAACACGCTGCGCTCGGCGAGCACGTGCTCGCGGAAGGCGCGGCGGGTGGACTGATCGCGGACCAGCACGAAGTCCCAGGGCTGGGACAGCCCGACGCTGGGCGCGCTGTGCGCGGCGGTGAGCACGCGGCGTAGCACCGGCTCGGGGATCTCGGCGCCGGTGAACTCGCGGCGCACGTCGCGGCGGCGGTTGATGACCTCGTAGAGGTCGGCGGCGGGGGCGGGATCGGTCAACTGGGAGCGTCCGGTGATCGTCATCGCGATTATGTTGCCTGCCGGATCATCACGAGCGGACGGGGGTGGCGGCATCGAGCCGAACCGCCACCCCCGCCGGGTTGTTACTTGCGGCCGCTCGGATAGGGCAGGAGCGCCATTTCGCGGGCGTTCTTGATCGCCTTGGCGACCTCGCGCTGCTCCTGCACGGTCAGGCCGGTGACCCGCCGGGAGCGGATCTTGCCCCGGTCGGACACGAACTTGCGCAGCAGCGCCGTGTCCTTCCAGTCGACCTCGGTGACCCCTTCGCGCTGGAGCAGGTTGGGCTTGCGGCGGAACGTGCGCCGGTCGGTCTTGGGCACGGCTCACCAACTCGACTTCGTCACGCCGGGCAGTTGGCCGGAGTGCGCCAGCTCGCGCAGCCGCACCCGGGACACCCCGAACTTGCGGAAGTACCCGCGGGGTCGACCGTCGATGGCGTCCCGGTTCCGCACCCGGACCGGACTCGCGTTCCGCGGCTGCCGCTGCAGCTCGAGCTGGGCCGCGCTGCGTTCCTCGGGGCTGGTGCCCGGAGCGGCGATGATCTTCTTCAGCTCAGCCCGCCGTTCGGCGAACCGGGCCACGACCGCCCGCCGCTGCTCGTTGCGGGCGATCTTCGACTTCTTGGCCACTGGCCTTTCCTCTCGTCTTCCAGCAGTGTTCGGCTTGGGCAGCCGTGAGCACTTTGCGGGGCTATAGCAACGAAAAGTGCTCACGGGTCCTGACCGGGGGCTACCGCTCTTCGCGGAACTCCACGTGCTTGCGCGCGACCGGGTCGAACTTGCGCAGGACCATCCGGTCCGGGTCGTTGCGGCGGTTCTTGGTCGTCACGTAGGTGAAGCCGGTGCCCGCGGTGGAGCGCAGCTTGACCACCGGGCGGGTGTCGGTGCTCTTGGCCATCAGAATCGTTCTCCTCGGGCGCGCATCTCGGCGACGACCGCCTCGATGCCGCGCTTCTCGATCGTCTTCATCCCCTTGGTCGACACCCGCAGCCGGATCCAGCGGCCCTCGGTGGGCAGCCAGTAGCGCTTGCGCTGGACGTTGGGTAGCCAGCGTCGACGGGTGCGGTGGTGGGAGTGGGAGACCTGGTTGCCGTAACCGGGGCGCATCCCGGTCACCTGGCAGCGGACGGACATGACCTTCCTCTCGATAATGACATCCATTTTCATTATGACTCGGACGAGGGTACCGTGTGGTCGACGTAGATGAAAACCGTTGTCGATTGAGGTGGGGATGGAAACCCAGTCCGACCGCTGGACGCCGCTGATCGCGGTGGCCGGGATCCGCGCGGACCAGACCGCGTCGACCGCCGAGGCGGTGCGGCGCGACGATCCGGCCGGCACCGCGCTCGTGCACCACGACCTGCGCGAAGTCGCCCAAGGCGTGGTCCGGCGCCTGATCCGCCACGGAGGTTCCGAGCAGGTCGAGGTGCTCGAGCTGGCGCACGGTTGCGTGTCCTGCACCTTGCGGGAGGACCTGCTGCCGCTGCTGCGCAGGCTCACCGCCGCGCCGGACGTGAGCAGGATCGTCGTGCAGCTCGACTCGGCCCTCGAGCCGGACATGATCTGCTGGGCGCTGCAGCACGTCGAGGTGGACGGTCGTCCGCTGATCACCGACGTCCGCGTCGAAGCCGTGATCACCGCGGTCGACGCGGCGACCTGGCTGGCCGATGCGACCGGTGAGGACGAGCTGGTCGAGCGCGGTATCGGCGGCAGTCCCGACGACGAGCGGACGGTGGCCCAGGTCGCGGTCGGCCAGGTCGAGTTCGCCGACGCCATCGTGCTGCTCGGCGACGCCGAGGACCGCTGGACCCAGGTGCGCACCGAAGCCGTGATCGCCCGGCTCACCCCGACGGCTCCGGTCACGCAAGTTCAATGGAAATCGCACGTCCGATTTCCATTGAAATCGCGTGTGGACCTGGACGTCGCCGCGCTGTTGGGGCGGATTCCGGGCGGTGCGCGGCGAGGTGAGATCGACGGGCCGCAGGGGCAGTTGCTGCGCGGTCAGCCGTCGCTGGAGACCGATGCCGGGGTGTCGACGGTGCTGTTCGAGGAGCGCCGGCCGTTCCACCCGGAGCGCCTGCACGAGGCGATCGACGTGCTGCTCGACGGCGTCGTGCGCACCCGCGGCCGGGTCTGGGTGGCCAGCCAGCCGGACGTGGCGCTGTGGATCGAGTCCGCTGGCGGTGGGCTCGGCATCGCGCACGGAGGCCCGTGGCTGGCCTCGCTGGAATCCGGGCAGTGGGCCGAGGTTTCCGCCGAACGTCAGGTCAGGGCCTCGCTGAGCTGGGACGACTACTACGGCGACCGGATGCAGGAGATGGTCGTGATCGCCCACGAGGCCAACCCGCAGGACATCGTCCACGCCCTCCGCCACGCCCTGCTGACCGACGACGAGCTGGCTGCCGGTGAGCAGGCCTGGGCGAACTACACCGACCCGTTCGGCGAGTGGCACACCGACCCGTGCGGCGACGACCCGGCGGAGCGCTCCGCCGACGCCGCCGGCGAACGGCACAACCGGTCGTGAGTGCGGAAACCGGCTCCAACCGGCTTTCGCACTCACGACCCCTGAACCGCGAGGAGACATCGTGAAACCCGGAATCCACCCCGAGTACCGGCCGGTCGTGTTCCAGGACCGGGCCACCGGCCAGAGCTTCCTGACCCGGTCCACCGCGACGTCCGACGTGCGCGTCGAGTGGGAGGACGGCAACTCCTACCCGCTGATCGTGATCGACGTGACCGCGTACTCGCACCCGTTCTGGACCGGTGACCAACGAGTGCTCGACACCCAAGGCCGAGTCGAGAAGTTCCGCCGCCGCTACGGCGGCCGGACCCGCTGATTTAAGTACCCGTCTGACGAGCTCGTTTTGCGTGGCGGTGCCGGTAGCGGAACCTCAGCGCCCGCCTGGACTGCGGGTGCCCAGCCTTATGTATGCCAAATACACGGCGGCCGGGCCGTCCTCGCCAGGCGAACGCTGAGAACCCGCGGCGGTGCCAGCGCCGTAGGTGGGCTAAACGCCTCCGGCGTTTCAAAGACAGGAATTGAAGAAGAGGAGCGAACAATGGCAGTTCCGAAGCGGAAGATGTCGCGGAGCAACACGCGGCACCGCAGGTCGCAGTGGAAGGCGGCGGCGCCGGATCTGGTGCCGATCGTGGTCGACGGGAAGCGCAAGCTGGTGCCGCGCGCGCTCATCCGGCACTTCCACCAGGGGTGACCCGTCCGGCCCGTGCTGATCACCGCGGGTGATCGGCGCGGGCCGGCTATGAGACGGTCATCACGGCATTTCGCGTCGTCAGGTGAGGCTCTCAGCTCGTTCTCAGGGCCAGGGGTAAGACTGTCCCTATGCGCATCCTCGTCGTCGATGACGATCGTGCCGTGCGCGAGTCCCTCCGTCGGTCCCTGCAGTTCAACGGGTACCAGGTGGAGCTCGCCGCGGACGGTCAACAGGCCCTGGACCAGTTGGCCGTCAGCCGGCCAGACGCCATGGTGCTCGACGTGATGATGCCCCGGCTCGACGGGCTGGAGGTCGCCCGGCGGCTCCGCAGCACCGGCGACGACCTGCCGATACTGGTGCTCACGGCCCGCGACGCCGTCTCGGACCGGGTCTCTGGGCTCGACGCGGGCGCCGACGACTACCTGCCCAAGCCCTTCGCGCTCGAGGAGCTGCTCGCCCGGCTCCGCGCGCTGCTGCGCCGCGCCAGCCCACTGGAGGACGGCCTCGACGACCACCCGGCCGCGCTGCGCTTCGCCGACCTGGAGCTGGACCCCGGCACCCGCGAGGTCCGCCGCGGCGAGCGCCCGATCAGCCTTACCCGCACCGAGTTCGCCCTGCTGGAGCTGCTGATGGCGCACCCCAAGCAGGTGCTGACCCGCAGCCGCCTGCTGGAGGACGTGTGGGGCTACGACTTCCCGACCTCGGGCAACGCCCTGGAGGTCTACATCGGATACCTGCGCCGCAAGACCGAGGCCGATGGTGAGTCCCGGCTGATCCACACGGTCCGCGGCGTCGGCTACGTCCTCCGCGAGACGCCGCCGTGACCGTTCCCGCCCCACCGCCGCCGGACCTCGGCCTGCACCAGCCCAGAGGCCGCTTCCAGCGCGTTTCGCTGCGCAATCGGGTCACCTGGCTGGCTGCGATGTGCGTGGCGGGAGCCGTCGCGCTGGTGTCGGTCGCGGCGTTCGTGACGGTGCGCGACAGCCTCTACCAGCAGCTGGACCAGAACTTGACCGAACGCGCGGTGGAATCCGCCGAGGGGCCGCTGGTGCGCACCTCGGACCTGCAGCAGGTGCCGGTGGCCTTCTTCACCGCGACGAACTTCAAGATCAGCGTGCTGGGTGCGGACGGCTCCGAGATCGGCCCGAAGGACCAGCGGCCGCCGCTGAGCTTCGCGGAACTCGCGGTCGCGCGAGGCGAAGCGCCGCAGTCCCTGCGCACCGACGAGCGCACCAACAGCCGCGTGGTCGCCGTGCCGACCGGGCAGAACGCCGCGCTGGTGATGTCCACGTCGCTGGATCCCACTCAGCGCACGCTCGCCCAGCTCAGCGTGGTCCTGGTCGTGATGGGCGGCGCTGGGATCCTGCTCGCCGCAGCGGCCGGGACGGCGGTCGCGCGCGCCGGGTTGCGCCCGGTGCAGCGGCTGACGGCCGCGACCGAGCGCGTGGCGCTGACCGGTGACCTGCGCCCCATCCCGGTCGACGGCGACGACGAGCTCTCCCGCCTGACGACCAGCTTCAACGGCATGCTCAGCGCGCTCGCAGAGTCGCAGGAGCGGCAGCGCAGGCTGGTGGCCGACGCCGGGCACGAGCTGCGCACCCCGCTGACCTCGTTGCGCACCAACCTGGAACTGCTGATGGCCTCGGCCCGGCCGGACGCTCCGAAGCTCGCCGAGGAAGACCGGCAGGAGATGTTCGCCGACGTCCAGGCCCAGGTGACCGAGCTGTCCGCGCTGGTCGGCGACCTGGTGGAGCTGGCCAGGGAAGACACCCCGCAGGCGGTGCACGAGCCGGTGGACCTGGTGGACGTGCTGGAACGCGCGTTGAGCCGGGCTCGACGGCGTGCGCCGCGCACCGAGTTCGACGTGCGGGTGCAGCCCTGGGTGATGATGGGCGACGCCACCGCGCTGGAGCGAGCGGTGCTGAACCTGCTGGACAACGCCGCGAAGTGGAGTCTGGACGATGGCCGGGTTCGGGTGGACCTGCTGCCGGATCAGAGCACCGGGCAGATCGTCCTGGAGGTCGCCGACAGCGGTCCCGGCATCGCGGAGGTGGACCGGCCGTACGTTTTCGAGCGCTTCTACCGCTCGTCGGACGCGCGGACGCTGCCGGGATCGGGGCTGGGCCTGTCGATCGTCAAGCAGGTCGCGGAGCGGCACGGCGGTTCGGTCTGGGCCGGTGAAGCACCGGAGGGCGGCGCCCTGCTGCGCATGTCGCTGCCCGGGCACACCCCGCAGACCGAACAGCAATGAACAGCAATACGCCTGAAGCGGTAGAACTATGCCACGCTTCTGTGTATCACCCGTTCAGGTAGTGTTGGTTCTTGTTCGTTCGTGATCTCAAGGGGGCGGGTGTGCTCGCACGGCAGCGCCAGGAAGTGATCCTCGACGAAGTGCGGCGCACCGGCGCGGTGCAGGTCGGTGACCTGGTGCTGCGGCTTGGCGTGTCGGACATGACGATCCGCCGGGACCTCGATGCGCTGGCCCGCCGCGGTCTGGTCGAGAAGGTCTACGGCGGTGCGACCTCGGTGATCGGCCGCAGCACCGACGAGCCCGGCTTCGAGGCCAAGTCGGTGCGCCAGCTCGCTGAGAAGGAAGCCATCGCCGCGCTCGCCGCCCAGCAGGTCCGCCCGGGTACGGCGATCGGACTGTCCGCGGGCACCACGACCTGGACGATGGCCCGCCACCTCGACGACGTCGCGGACCTGACCGTGGTGACCAACTCGGTCCGCGTGGCCGACGCCCTGCAGCGACGTGGCCGCACCGACCGCACTGTCGTGCTCACCGGCGGGGTGCGGACCCCGTCGGACGCGCTGGTCGGGCCGGTCGCGGTGCAGGCGCTGCGCTCACTGCACCTGGACATGGTCTTCCTCGGCGTGCACGGCATGGCGCCCCGCGCGGGCTTCACGACGCCGAACCTCAACGAGGGCGAGACGAACCGCGCGCTGGCCGAGGCGGCTGGCCGGTTGGTGGTGGTCGCCGACAGCTCCAAGTGGTCGACCGTCGGGATCTCCACGATCGTCGACTTCGACGAAGTCGATCTGCTGATCAGCGACCAAGGCCTGCCAGCCGAAGCCCGGCAGCTGCTGGGCGAGCACGTGGAGCTGGAGCTGGCGGATCACGAAGGCGCCGAGGAGGAGTCATGAGCAACCTCGTGCCAACCCCAGCACAGCTCAACCGCACCTCAGGGGACCGTGGCGCAACTTAGCCACGAGAAACCTCGGAACGTGAGATTAATTCCGAACGTGACCACCAGTGTGAATCGCGGGGGAGGCGGCGCTGTGAAGCGCACGGCACGACGGCTGGCCGACGGCCGGGAGATCATCTACTTCGACGCCGACCCGGCGCAGGTCCGGGAGGCCGTCGACACCCGCGAGCTGCCGCCGCAGGCCCCTGCCTCGGAGATGCGGCGGGATCCGCTGACCGGCGAGTGGGTGGCGATCGCCGCCCACCGGCAGTCGCGGATCTACAAGCCGCCGGCCGAGATGTGCCCGCTGTGCCCGAGCGCTCCGGGGCGGCCCAGCGAGATCCCAGAACCGGACTACGACGTGGTGGTCTTCGAAAACCAGTTCCCGTCATTCGCGCAGGGGATTCCCGGCGAGGAGTCCACTGTGGAGGGCATGCCGGTGGTGCCGTCCGCCCCGGCGAGCGGCCGCTGCGAGGTCGTCTGCTTCACCTCCGACCACAACTCCTCGTTCAGCGCGCTCAGCCCGTCCCGGGTGCGCGACGTCTTGGACGTCTGGGCCGATCGGACCGCTGCGCTGGCCGAAACCCCCGGTGTGGAGCAGGTCTTCTGCTTCGAGAACCGCGGCGAGGAGATCGGCGTGACGCTGCACCACCCGCACGGCCAGATCTACGGATATCCGTTCGTCACACCGAAGACCGGGAAGATGCTGCGGGTCGCCGAGGAGTACTTGGCGCAGCACGGCCGTCACGTGCAGGGCGATGTCCTGGCCGCGGAACGCGCTTCCGGGCAGCGGGTGATCGTCGACTCGGAGCACTGGACGGCTTACGTCCCGGCGGCCGCGCGCTGGCCGGTCGAGGTGCACGTCGTTCCGCACCGGAAGGTGCCGGACATCGCGGCTCTCACCGAAGCCGAGCGCGACGACTTCGCGACGACCTACCTGGACGTGCTGCGGCGGTTGGACGGGCTCTACGACGGTCCGCTGCCCTACATCGCCGCCTGGCACCAGGCCCCGGTGCGCGTGGGTCGGGACCTGTCCTGGCTGCACCTGGAGGTGTTCTCGGTGCGGCGCAGCGCGGACAAGCTGAAGTACCTGGCCGGTTCCGAATCGGGCATGGGCGTCTGGATCAACGACGCCACCCCGGAGCAGATCGCCGATCGCCTTCGGGCATGAGGACCTGTCTGACGCACTCGTTTGGCGCGGTATAGATCACAGCCGGAATCAGCGTTTGCCCGGCAGCTCCACAGGTCGGTCTCAGGCACTTCTCAGCCGCGTGACGCAAAGTGGAGTCATGACCGATCACACCCCGGGTTCCGGCAACCAGCCGGAAGAGCCGACGCCGCAGACCGAGGCCAGTCCTGCGGGCACTACTGGCGACACGCCGCCTGCCGGGGTGCCGCCGCAGCAGCCACAACAACCGCAGACGCAGCAGCCGGATCCCGCCCAGTCGCACGCGATGCCGCAGCCGGAGGGCCAGCAGCCCTACGGTGCGCAGCAATCCGAGTCACAGCGCCCGTACTCGCCCCAGCAGTACGCGGCGCAGCCGGAGGGCCAGCCGTCGTACGGGCCGTCGGAGAACCAGCAGTCGTACGCGGCGCAGGGAGCGCAGCCGCATGCGACGCAGCAGTTCCCGCAGCACGCGCCCTGGCCCTCCGCCGATGGGCACACCGCGGTGCAGCCGGGGCTGCACAAGGCGCACGGCCGCCGCGGTGGGCTCGTCGCGGGCGTGGCCACGCTCGCGCTGGTGTGCGGTCTGGTCGGCGGCGGGGTCGGCGGGTTCGTGGGCTACCAGTTCGGCGGCGACCGGTCGTCAGGTGCCACGTCGCTGGACCAGCCGCGCCCGGCGCGCAGCGTTAACAACGCGCCGCAGGGCTCGGTGCAGCAGGTCGCGCAGAAGGTGCTGCCCAGCGTCGTCCAGCTGCAGATGGTCACCTCGCGCGGCTCCGGTGAGGGGTCCGGCATCGTGCTCAGCGAGGACGGCTACATCCTGACCAACAACCACGTGGTGAGCGGCGACGGCTCCGCCGGCCAGCTCACCGCGCAGTTCCAGGACGGGCGCACCGCGCAGGTCCGGGTGATCGGCACCGACCCGAAGTCCGACCTTGCAGTGGTCAAGGCCGACAACATCAGCGGGCTCACCCCGGCCGAGCTGGGGCGCAGCGACGACCTGCCGGTCGGCGCACCGGTGGTGGCCATCGGCTCGCCGTTCGGCCTGTCCGGAACCGTGACCAGCGGCATCATCAGCGCCAAGGACCGCCCGGTGCGCGCCGGCGGCGAGTCGGGCAGCCAGGACACCGTCCTCAACGCGCTGCAGACCGACGCTGCGATCAACCCGGGCAACTCCGGCGGTCCGCTGGTCGACATGGACGGCAACGTGGTCGGCATCAACTCGGCGATCTACAGCCCCAGCAACGGCCAGGGGCAGGCAGGATCGGTCGGTCTCGGCTTCGCGATCCCGATCGACCAGGCCAAGCGCATCGCCACCGAGCTGAAGGACCACGGTTCGGCTACCCAGAGCACGCTCGGCGTGCTGATCGGCGCCGGCAACCAGCCGGGGGCACTGGTCCGCAACGTCGTGCCAGGTGGCTCCGCCGAACAGGCCGGGATCCGCAGCGGTGACCTGATCACCAAGGTGGACGACCGGCCGATCCAAGACCCCGACTCGTTGGTGGCAGCAGTCCGCTCGCACGCCCCGGGCGACCGCGTCAAGATCACCATCGGCGGGAACGGCGGAGAGCGCACCGTGGACGCCACGCTCGGCGGGCAGGGGTAACCGAACGCGCGGCCCGGCACCGCCGGGCCGCGTTCCGAACCGTCGACCGCCCACCGGGCTGGCCTGCCCCCTCCGTGCCCCCGGAGCGGTCGACGGTTCGGGATTCTGTTTTCCGGGCTCGTTTTTCTTGGAGGTGCAATTTGCGGGGGTGGGCTAAACGCCTTCGGCGTTTCCAAGGCAAAAGATCAAGAACGAGTTCAAGACCATGACCGACAAGGTCAAGGCCGAGGCACTTCAGAACGCTTCATGGCGTTTCTAGGGACGAAAACGTAGGGCAGGACTGGGTTCGTTGACTGGGCCGCTGTTGAGTGGTCGGGTCTTTGGGATGGGGAGGAACATGTTGGACGGGATTCGCTTGGCGGGGCCTCGGGGGTTGACCGAAGTCACGGACTCGCTTGCTCTGACCAGCCCGCCCCTTGGCACTACGGTTACCGACATGGAACGCAGCGCGCAGCGTTTGGGACGGGCCCTGGTGGTCGTGGTGGACGACCGGGTCGCACAGGGCGAGCAGGAAGACAACATCGGTCCGCTGGTGACCGAGTTGCTGGAAGAGGCCGGGTTCATCGTCGACGGCACCGTCGCGGTCGCCGGTGAAACGGTGGACATCCGCAACGCGCTGAACACCGCGGTGATCGGCGGCGTGGACGTGGTGATCACCGTCGGCGGCACCGGTGTGTCGCCGCGGGACGTCACCCCGGACGCCACGGCCGGTGTCCTGGACCGCCCGATCCCGGGCATCGCGGAAGCCCTCCGCGCGTCCGGCCTGGCAGCAGGCGCGGTCGAAGCGGGTGTCTCGCGAGGCCTGGTCGGAGTCTCCGGCAGCACCCTGGTGGTCAACCTCGCAGGCTCCCGAGCCTCGGTCCGAGACGGCATGGCCACTCTGACCCCCCTGGTAACCCACGTCATCGAACAACTCTCAGCCGATCCGATCGGCACCCACCGGCCGGAGCACGCGGCCTACATCAGCTTCACCTCGGGTTCGACCGGCGGGCCGAAGGGCGTGGTCGTCGAACAC